>JAEUKL010000045.1 GCA_016793005.1 Rhodospirillaceae bacterium
CGCATAAATCCACTTCAGCGGATAACGGTCGGCCATGTGACCAGTCAGCACCTGCACCACACCGCCGACGCCGTAGACGATCATGATCGCCGTGCCGATGCCTGAGGTGCCGTCACCGAAAAGGCCATGCAAGCCCTGCTCGAACACTTTAGGCAGCGAGGTTTGCGCAACGTTGTAGCACATCCCGCCCACAATCATCGCCAGTGTGAGGATGATGTAGACCTTCACTGTATCACCCCGGTCCAGCTTCGGCTGTTCCTGATGCACGATCTTCACATCGTGCAACTTGCCTTTGTGCATGGCCCACAGGAACGCGAAGCCTGTCAGCATCACAACAATGCCCGGCAAAATGAAAACGGTACGCCAGCTTGAGAACTCCAGCAGTGCCCCAGCCAGCACGCCTGCAATGGCCGGACCCAATCCGCCGAACATGCCATTAATGCCAAGCGCCTTCCCGCGCGCCGCACTGTTCTGCACCATCCAGGCGATCCCAACCGGGTGATAGATCGAGCCGAGGATGCCAAGCGCCGCCAGCGCGATGGAAATTTGCAAAGGTGTCGAGGCTAGGCCCACGCCCACCGCACTGAGCCCAAAGCCAAAGAAGTAGATCACCATCATGCCCAGCGCCGACCAACGGTCCGCCAGCCAGCCCATGACAGGGGCAAAGACACCGGTGAGAATCTTGCCTGCGATAATAAGTGTGAGGACTTGCTCGTACGGAATGTTCAACACTTGCGGCAGCACCAAGGCCACCACGAAGTACATGGGCTCGAACAGGTGGTTGAAGAAATGCCCGATGGATGAAAAGCCGATGATCGCCGTGGACGACCCTGCGGGCTGTTCACTGATGCTGGCGCGGCTGAAGTCTAAGTCAGGGGCGGTCGGCAACAGGTCGAACCTTCTAAACGGGGCGAACCTTTTCATTGGGCTGAAATTCAATGGGCTGGCATGCCGCCCCAGCCGAATCGGATAATGACAAGTGGGGCGAGTGATGGGACTCGAACCCACGGCCCCCTGGACCACAACCAGGTGCTCTAACCAACTGAGCTACACCCGCCACAATGTCATTAACCAGGGTGGATATGAGCCAAAAAAGGCCGCAAGTCCACCCGCCCCAAACACCCTGTGCGTGCCCTTTTAGGGCCCCTCAGAAGCCTTGGGGAGGCGGTTCTTATACCCCCCGTCTGGCAGCGTCAAGGAAACCACACAGTGGCCGGGCGGAGGGCCTTCAAACGGCCCACCAGAAGGGAGCCATAAAAGGGTAATCCGGGCCGCCCACTCTTTAAGCAGTCTGGTGAATTCCTGTGCAGCCCGCACCGCATCACGGAAAAGAAACCGCGAAAACCGCCGCTCTGGTGATCAGCCGACGTTGGCACAGAAATTGAATAACAGGGGTGATGGGGTGCGTGCCGCAAACAAATGTTGCGCGGCTCACGCTGCTATCGCGGAGAGGAACCTTTAAGGCTCATCACGGCCCGAACATACAAGGGACGCTTATGAAAAAAATTGAAGCCATCATCAAACCGTTCAAACTAGACGAAGTGAAAGAAGCATTGCACGAGGTCGGTTTGCAGGGCATTACCGTCACCGAAGCGAAGGGCTTCGGTCGTCAGAAAGGCCACACCGAACTTTACCGCGGCGCCGAGTATGTCGTCGATTTTCTGCCCAAGGTGAAAATCGAAGTCGTGCTGGACGATGCCATGCTGGACCGTGCAATCGAGGCCATCAAAAAGGCTGCGCACACCGGCCGCATCGGCGACGGCAAAATCTTCGTTTACTCGATCGAAGACGCCATTCGCATCAGAACCGGAGAGCGCGGCGGCGACGCGATCTAAGCCGCACTTTCCCGCCGGGGACGCAATTCTCGGCACATCACCAAACATGTTGCCCTTCGGCCCTGCCGAAGGGTGAAATGTGCTTAACAACAATAGAACTGGGAATGAGGAATAAGGACCATGTCGGACGTTAAAAAAGTCCTGGATTTGATTAAAGAAAAAGACATCAAGTATGTCGATTTCCGTTTCACGGACCCCGCTGGCAAGTGGCAGCACACCGCGCAGTACGTCGGCACGGTCGATGAAGAAATGCTGACCGAAGGCATCATGTTCGACGGCTCGTCGATCGCCGGCTGGAAAGACATTTCTGAATCAGACATGCAGTTGCGCCCGGACCTGTCGACCGCGACAATCGACCCGTTTGCCGCTCAGCCACTGCTGATCCTGTTCTGCGATGTGATCGAGCCCTCGACGGGCCAGCCCTACAACCGCGATCCGCGTTCGATTGCCAAAGCCGCTGTCGCCTACTCTGACGCGCAAGGCATCGCCGACACCGTGTACGTCGGCCCCGAAGCTGAATTCTTCATCTTCGACGACGTGCGCTACTCGATCGAGAGCAACAACATGTTCTTCTCGTACGACCAGGAAGAAGGTCCGTACAACTCGGGCAAGCGCTACGACGAAGGCAACATGGGCCACCGTCCGCGTCCCAAGGGCGGCTATTTCCCGGTTGCGCCGGTTGACGGCGGCCAGGACATCCGCGCCGAGATGGTGACGGTGTTGCAGGAAATGGGCGTGACGATGGAAAAGCACCATCACGAAGTCGCCCCCAGCCAGCACGAATTGGGCATTAAGTTCGACACACTGGTAAAGTGCGCGGACAGCATGCAGCTGTACAAGTACGTCGTGTCGATGGTTGCTCACTCGTACGGCAAAACGGCGACCTTCATGCCGAAGCCGGTGTTCGGTGACAACGGTTCGGGCATGCACGTCCACCAGTCGCTGTGGAAAAAGGGCAAGAACCTGTTCGCCGGCTCGGGCTATGCCGACCTGTCGGACACCTGCCTGTACTACATCGGCGGCATCATCAAGCACGCCAAAGCCATCAACGCCTTCACCAACGCCACCACCAACAGCTACAAGCGTCTGGTGCCGGGCTACGAAGCGCCAGTGTTGCTCGCCTACTCGTCGCGTAACCGTTCGGCCTCGTGCCGTATCCCGTACGTGGCGAGCCCCAAAGGCAAGCGCGTGGAAGTCCGCTTCCCCGATCCGGCTTCGAACCCGTACTTGGGCTTCGCCGCCATGCTGATGGCTGGCCTGGACGGCATCAAGAACAAGATCCACCCGGGCGATCCGATGGATAAGAACTTGTACGAATTGCCGCCGGAAGAACTGAAGCAAGTTCCGCAAGTTTGCGGTTCGTTGCGTGAAGCTCTGGAAAACCTCGACAAGGACCGTGCGTTCTTGAAGCAAGGCGACGTGTTCACCGATGACTTCATCGACGGTTACATCGAGTTGAAGATGGCCGAGCAGAAGCGTCTTGAAATCACGCCGCACCCGCTCGAGTACTTCTACTACTACTCGAACTAATAACGTTCAGCGGCGAGCAACCGCCGCAGGCGTCAAGAACCCCCGGTCGAAAGATCGGGGGTTTTTTGTTAC
>JAEUKL010000068.1 GCA_016793005.1 Rhodospirillaceae bacterium
GGCCACTTTGGCGCCAAGTCCATCCGGTTGGGCTGGTTCTGGCTGGTGTTCCCGGCCTTGATGCTGAACTACCTGGGCCAAGGCGCGTTGTTGCTGACCACGCCCGATGCCATCGAAAACCCATTCTATAAAGCGGTGCCCGAATGGGGCCTGATCCCCATGATTGGGTTGGCCACCATGGCCACCGTGATCGCTTCGCAAGCCGTGATTTCGGGTGCGTTCTCCATCACGCGCCAGGCCATTCAGTTGGGTTTCCTGCCGCGTTTGGACACGGTCCACACGTCTGAGCGCGAGCAAGGTCAGATTTACATGCCCTTCGTGAATTGGGCGCTACTGATCTCGGTGTTGGCGCTGGTCCTTGGCTTTAAGTCTTCAACCAACCTGGCCGCCGCTTATGGTGTCGCTGTGACCGGCACCATGACCATTACAACGCTGCTGTTCGCGGTTGTTGTCTTCAAGGTCTGGAAATCAAACATCGTTGGCCGCCTGGCTTTGGTGGGCGTGTTGCTGACGATTGACCTGACGTTCACGGCTGCGACCGCGACCAAGATTACGCACGGCGGCTGGTTCCCGCTGGCCGTGGGGCTTGTGGTCTTCACGCTGCTGATGACATGGAAAAAGGGCCGCGCGCTCTTGATGCGCTGTATGGCCGACGAGACCATGCCGGTCGAAACCTTCCTCAACTCACTCAGTGCTAAGGTCACGCGTGTGCCGGGCACCGCCGTATTTCTGACCGGCAATGCCAAAGGCATTCCCCATGCGTTGCTGCACAATCTTAAACACAACAAGGTGATTCACGAGCGTGTGGTGTTTCTGACCGTCGTGATCGAAGATGTGCCCAGCGTGCCGCCGCAGGAACGTTTGGAACTTCAGCACTTGGGGCGGCGGTTTTACCGCGTGCTGCTCAGTTACGGATACATGGACGATACTGATGTGCCGCAGGCGCTGAAAGATGCAGCCTCGCTGGGGCTGGAGCCGCAAGAAATGGAAACGTCATATTTCCTGGGCCGCGAGACGTTGATCCCCAGCGCACGCCCCGGCATGGCGATCTGGCGCGAACACTTGTTCGCGTGGATGACGCGCAATGCCACCAGTGCGATGGATTACTTCAAGCTGCCGCCTAATCGAGTTGTGGAGTTGGGGACTCAAGTCGAGATTTGATTCGACTTGCGGACAATCTGATTTCGTTTGAGGCAACCTTAACGGTTTTCCGTTAAGGTCCGCCCCATGTCTTTAATCAGTCTTGGTACCGGCGCGCCGTTACGCTTGCGGATTCATGCAGGTTTGCGCCCCACAGTAAAAGAAGAGGCCGGCGATCAGCGGCCCTTAAAGCCCAAACGCGTGCCCAAAACCGTGCCCTTGTTCCCGGAAGCGGGCACAGTGTCCACCGCAGAGGCGCGTTCGGAACGCCTGGCGCGCCAGGTGGTGCAGTTGATCCTGATGAACCGCATCAATGTGGAAATCCTGGAGCGGTTCAATCGCATGGGTATCCACGACTGGTGGCTGACCGCAGGCGGATTGTATCAGACCGTATGGAATCTGCGCTCGGGCCGGCCCTCGTGGCAGAGCATCAAGGACTATGATGTCGTCTATTTCTCGGAAGACATTACCTGGGAAGCCGAGGATCAGGTGATTCGGGACTGCGAAGCCCTGTTCAGCGACTTGAATGCCGTGATCAAGGTGCGCAACCAGTCACGCGTGCATCTGTGGTACGAGAACAAGTTCGGTGTTGCGTACCCGGAGCTGCACAATGCCACCGAAGGCATCATGCGCTTTCCCATGCGTGCGGAGGCCATTGCGATCAAGCGCACGGGTGATGAATTCCTGGATCTTTTTATTCCCTTTGGGCTGGATGACGTCTGGAACCTCATCATGACGCCCAACCGCACACTTCCATTAGCCCATGTCTACGCCGACAAAGCCGAACGCTTCCAGAAAGAATGGCCGACGTTGACGATCCACCCCTGGGCGGATGATGAACGCTAGCGCATGATCCGGAAAAGTGGAGGCCGGTTTTCCGATAAGATCATGCGCAAAACAAAAATTAAATCGGCCAGCGTTCTTGCTTGTAGGCTGAATCCCAGAACATCCATTCGAACTGCGTGCAGCGCAGGAAGGCGCGGCGCATACGTTCGACCGTCGTTGCATCTTCTGCGGCGGCGGTTTGGTCGGCGATGTCGATCACACGTTGCGTGGCATCACCGAAATTCTTGTCGGCGTAGGTGTTGATCCACGCATCGTAAGGGTTGGGGCGCTTGGCGATGGCGGCAATATGGTTGCCCACCTCCCAGTACACCCAGAAGCAGGGCAGAATGGCCGCTACCAGTTCCGCATAGCCGCCGGTCGTGGCGGTGGTGAGCAGGAAGTTGGTGTAGTTCAGGCAGGTGGGCGACGCTTCGGTCCTGGCACGTGCCGTATGGTCGATGCCGAAATCCTTGAAGAAGCCGGCATGAAGGGCGCGTTCCACTTGAATGGCAATGGTCGCTGCACCCGCGAACTCCAACATCTGATCCGTGCGGGGGGCCTTTGCCGAGGCCAGCGACAGTGCACGCGAATAGGCTTCCAGGTAAATGGAGTCCTGCAAAATGTAGAACTGAAACTTCTCGCGCGACAGGGTGCCTGCCGCCAGTTCGCGATTGAACGGAAGATCCTTGATTGCTTGGCGTAAGGTGCCGGCGTCCGCCCATACGCTGTCAGAGAATGCCATCAGAAGTTCGCTTTCACCGTAACGCCGTACTGGCGGCCACGGTTGATATTGAAACTGTCGAATGGGCCATTGGGCCCCAAGAATGCCAGCAAGGCAACCTGGCCCTGGCCGAACGCCGACACGGCCCAGCGGTTATCGGTGATGTTCTTGCCCCACACGGCCACGGACCAGTTATCGGCTGACAGCGCGGCGCGCACGTTGATCGCACCCTCGGCGGGTGAATACAACGCATTGTCGATTTCAAAGAACGTCTTGCCGCGTAGCGTGAACTCACCGCGGAACGTGGCTTTCAGATCAGCCGCCACCGGGAATTCCACTTCCGCCCCGCTGGCCCAGTTGTCGCGTGGCGAATTGGGCGTCTGGTTGCCGGTGTAGTTACGCAAGCCCACACCACTGATTGGATCAGGTGCGCGGAATGTGCCGATCTCGGCATCGGTGTAGGCAAAGCTGCTGTCCAGAGTCAGCCAGGGCAGGGGCTTCGCATTGGCCGACACTTCAAAGCCTTTCACATCCACTTGCGGGGCGTTGTAGGTGACATCGTTGCCGCCGATGAAGGCGAAGTATTGGAAGTTGTTGTAGTCGGTGTAGAAGGCCACAGCCGTGGCCGAGATGCGTCCATCGGCAGCGCTGGCTTTCACGCCTAACTCGTAGGCCGTGGTGGTTTCGGCCTTGTAGATGCGCGTGTAGGTATCGGTTGCGGCAGGCTGCGGATTGAACCCGCCCGGCTTAAAGCCGCGGCTGATGCTGGCGTACACAATCGATTGCGGCGCAACGGTGTAGGACAGCGACAATTTCGGCTGCACTTGGTCGAAGGTTTTCTTGGCGTAATCAAAGCGCGCTTTGGTGTTGACGCCGGTAATGTCTTCGGATGTGTCCACAGTGTCGTAGCGCAGGGCCAGGGTGGCCTCCAAGCGCTCGGTCAGGTTGGTTTCGGCTTGCGCAAAGGCGGCCAATTGCGTTGTCGGCGTACGGAAGGCTGACGGCTCAAAGCCGAACAGCAGCGGGCCGAAGTCATCAATTCTGTTTCGTAATGTATCTTGGCCGAACACGCCCGCGATCCAGCGCACGCGCGCGTCATCGGCCGAGGTGTAGCGCACTTCGCCGGTCCAGATGCGGAAATCCACCGGCTGCTTGATAGGCTGAATGCCGTTGAAGAACGCGGGCACGCCTGCATAGGTCAGCACCTTGTCGTTGCGGAAGTCCAACTCTTCCGACCAGCGTTTTTGGTAGTGGTCGTAGCCGACGATGGCGCTCAGGGTGCCGCCCGCGATAGTCACGTCGTTCTTGAACGACAGGCCGTACCAGTTGCGCTTGGATTGGCCTTCGTAATCGCCAAAGGGATCAGTCAGTGCCGCGCCATCCATGCGGCCCTTGAATTTGCCGGTGATGTTGTTGGACGACAGCCACGCAGCGCCGCTGTCTTCGTTGTTCACGTTCCAGCGCAGTTCCCACGTCCAGTCGTCGGTGGCTTCACCTTTGAAGGTGGTGCGTAAGTTGCGTGTCGTCTGGTCGTCGACGTTCTTTTTCAGGAACGTGTTGTAGATCCAACCGTCCCAATCCTGATATTGCGCCGCGATGCGCATCATCAGCTTACGGCCTGCAACCGGCCCACCAGCGGCCACGCGTACGGCTTTGTTGCCGCCGTTGCCGACCTCGGCTTCCACGTTGGCTTCAAACTCGTCCGTGGGTCCGCGCGTGACGATGTTGAATACGCCGCCGATGGCGTTCTTGCCGTACAGCGCCCCTTGCGGGCCCTTCACGATTTCAACGCGGTCGAGGTCGTAGTAGGGCTGGGTGAACAATTCCTTGTCACCCAAGGCCAAACCATCGACCACGTAGGCGACCGAGGCCTGCTGCAAGCGGTCCGTCGAGACGCCGCGAATGGTGATGATGTTGGTGCCGGGGTCTTGGTCATTAATGACGAACACGCCGGGCGTGTACATCGTCACGTCTTCGAAGTTCTGCACTTGATGCTTGGTCAGATCGTCGCGGTTCATGACCGCAATACTGTCAGGCACGCGCATCAGGTTTTCGGTGCGGCCACGTGCAGTGACGACAATTTCCTCAATGCGCACATCATCGGCCAACGCAGGGCTGATGGCGGCGACACTGAGCAACAAAGCGGTTTTGATGGATTTGCGCATCGCACAGACGCGCATAGACGGAAAACAGGCGTTCATCGCACTCACTCCCTACGCTGGCATGACCCAGATCAGGTTCAACGGGTCAGCGCGGTGGCAGTGGTGCCTAGCGCTATCTCAGCCCCTTCACAGGACCCCCCGAGGTTTCACAGGAAACCTTGATAGCGATGGAACTAACGAAGTGAACTTGCGCGGTCAAGCGCAAGCTCGGCATGAGAGGGGTGAGCGGTGGAAGATGTTAGGCGAGCGCCAAGCCCATCCGCACAGCCGTAAAGCGGAAGCCGGGGATGTGTTCGGTGCGGCGGCCTTCGGGCACCCAGCCGCGTGTGCGGTAGAAGGCGACTGCGGATTCATTGGCGGCGAGGACTTCCAGCATAGCCTTCGATTGGCCGGATTTCCGGATGCTCTCGATGGCAGCATTATAGAGGGCTGAGCCGATGCCGAGGCCTTGGTAATCAGGCAGCACATACAGCATCCACATATGCCCGAGATCGTTCACGCCCACGGCGCCCACGACTTTCCCATCTACTTCGGCCACCTGAATGGCCTGCCAGTGCAGGGTCACGGTTTCGGCCAATCTATGCCCATGGGTGACGGCATTGGCTGAATCGGCGGGCAACAAGCGGCTGTTGCTGGCCAGCCAGCTTTCCTTCACAACGTTTGAAATGGCCTGTGTATCGCCGGCTGTGGCCCGGCGGATGCTGATGGACGTCACTGTGCTACCCCACTCTGTTTTTGTTTTTAGAGCGTTCTTTTTGTCCGTATCGGGCCGAATCGTACGGGCGAGGGGGTTTCTGGAACGTTAACGCGGCAATTTTTGCCTATGATTCAGGGAATCATGAGTGGACTGGGATAAAACGAAAACGGAGCAACAGGCGTTGCTCCGTTCCACACACTCTCAAAAATCAGATATCGCTGCCAAAAGCAGCGATGAAAGCTCTAGAAGCCTTCGCGTTCCAAACGCTTGCGCTCCAGCTTGCGGGCGCGGCGGATGGCTTCTGACTTCTCGCGCGCTTTGCGCTCGGAGGGCTTTTCATAAGCCTTGCGGAGCTTCATTTCACGGAAGATCCCTTCGCGCTGCATCTTCTTCTTGAGCGCTTTCAGGGCTTGATCGACGTTATTGTCGCGAACGATGACTTGAACCAGGGTCGTCTCCATCGGGCAGAGTGTGTGCAAACGCTGTGTCCTCGCGGGCGCATATCAGCCAATGCGCCACGGGCCCCAGAAGCTCCAAGGTCCGCAGGAAGGCGCGCTGTATATCACGCAGATTTTGGGTTGTGAAGGGCTGCTGGGGCGCTATTTTTTCCCTTAAAATCAGTGTGTTAAGGGATTTTCGCACTCCCAGCGGGGCCCCACAGGGCCGTAGCCGCGCTCGCCGCGGGGGGCTATAACAGCACGAATTTCAATAGGTTACCCGAGATATGGCTGTACGACCCATTGCCCGCATGGGGGCAGAGATTCTGAAGCGCCGCGCCGACGAGGTGACGGACTTTAACGACCCTGAACTGCCCATTCTGGTGTCCGACATGGTGGAAACCATGATCGCCGCGCATGGTGTTGGGTTGGCTGCCCCCCAAATCTCGGTTCCCAAGCGCGTGGTGATCTTCTTTGTGCCGGGCGGGCGCAACAACGGCATGGATATTCCCCTGACCGTCCTGATCAACCCTGTCATCACGCCTTTGAGGCCGGAAAAGAACGACGATTGGGAAGCGTGCCTGTCGGTGCCGGGGCTGACGGGTAAGGTGCCGCGTTTAACGGCCATTCAATACACGTGGCAGGATTTGCAGGGTAATCGCTTTGAACGCATGGCCGAAAACTTCCATGCCCGCGTGGTCCAGCACGAGTGCGACCACCTGGATGGCCTGCTGTATCCGATGCGCATCACTGATCTGACGACGCTGTCGTTCGTAGATACTTTAAAGGCCGAAGCGAATGAGAGAGGCGAGGAGCTTCAGCTGGACGAGGAAGGCGAGGCGGCATGACCGACAAGCAGGCCCAGCGTGATAGCGTGATCTTGGCTGCGCTGAAACATGTGCCCTTTGACGGTTGGACGATGTCCACCTTGGGCCGGGCCGCCGAGGACGCTGGTTTTTTAGCGACCGATGCGGAAATTCTGTTTCCGGGCGGTGTGGCTGAAGCGGTGGCGCACTTTGTCGCGCTTGCCGACCGCATGATGATCGAAGACTACACCACGCAAGATACGTCGAATCTGAAGCACCGCGAAAAGATTGCGCTGGTGGTGCGGCTGCGGCTTGAGCGCTGGACTCCGCACCGCGAGGCCGTGCGCCGCGCGTTGTCGCTGTCGCCCATGCCGTCGGTCGCCGGATCGGCACTGAAGGGGGCCTATACAACGATTGATGCCATGTGGAAGGCGATCGGCGATAAGTCCATCGACTTCAGTTTCTATACAAAACGTATACTTTTGGCAGGTGTGTATGGTTCGACGCTGCTGTTCTGGCTGGAAGACCGTAGCGAGCATTGTAAAGCCACGTGGGACTTTATGGACCGGCGCATCGACAATGTGATGCAAATTCCCAAAATCAAAGGCCAGATCCGGCAGCGGTTGACGCATTTACCGTCTCCGGCGCGCTTTATCCAGCGCATCAGCGCCCTGCGTCGTGGTAGCCGAGCCGTTTAAAGCCGGCTGGTATGTAAATCTGCGTGTATA
>JAEUKL010000055.1 GCA_016793005.1 Rhodospirillaceae bacterium
GGCTGGTTTTCAGCGGCGTCAGCGCCTGGGCACCGACCTACATGATCCGGAACTTCGGCTACAGCCCGGCCCAGGTAGGCCAGGAACTGGGGATCGCCGTGCTGATATGGGGTACTCTTGGGGCCTTGGCCGGCGGCGCGCTTGCAGATAAATGGGCGCGTCTTGCCAATGCTGCATTCCGCGTGGGGCTCATTGGCCTGCTGATGGAAACAGTGTGCGCCGTGGCATTTGGTTTAGCAGACAGTGCCGCCGCGTGCGTCGCTCTGTTCTCGGTGATCTGCTTCTTCGGTGCATTCGCTTACCCCGCCGGGGCCTCAGGCATTCAGCGCGTCACGCCCGCGCCTTTGCGCGCGCGCGTCTCGGCCATTTACCTGATGGTGGTCACCATCATCGGCGCGGCCTTTGGACCGACCTCCATCGCACTTTTGACCGATAAAGTGTTTATGGACCCCAGCGCCTTGGGCTCGTCTATTGCGTTGGCTATCGGAATTATCGGCCCTATTGGGTGCCTGATGTTCTTGGCCGGTTTAAAACCTTTCGCTGCTGCCGTTGAGGCACAGCCACATTACGTGAAACCGGCTTAAGTTCTCAGCTTTAGGTTCTTACAACGCCGCCATCCACGTACAGCGTCTGCCCGGTCATGAAGGCTGCGTCGTCGCTGGCCAGGAACGAAATCGCGCCCGCAATATCGGCTGGTTCCAGCGTCTGCTTAATCGGCTGGGTGACTTTGAATTTGCTGTAGACATCGGCTGGGCCTTTACCGGCCGCTGCGTCTTCATCGAACCGCGCGCTCGCCCCTGGTGTGCGCACTAGGCCGGGGGCGACAGCGTTCACGGTTATCCCCGCACCTCCCAACGCCGTCGCCAATGCACGCGTGAGCCCGATCAGTCCCATCTTGCTCGTGATATAATGCGCCGAGCCCGGCCCGGCGAGGCCCACGGTCGACGAACTAATGTTGATGATGCGCCCCCATCCTTTCACTTTCATGCCTGCGCTAAACCCTTGCGCGAGTAGAAACGGTGCATCGAGGTTAACGGCCATGACGCGCCGCCAATCAGCTACAGAGATTTCGGGCAAGGCATGGTTGGGAAACAGGCCAGCGTTGTTAACCAGAATGTCGCAGGCATTGTCCGCGACCAACCTGCCGATATCGGTTTCATTTGCGAGATCGCAGACCACGCTTCGCGCTTTTCCGCCCTTAGCACGGATCGCGGCGCAGGTTTCATCGCAAGGGTTCTGGTCCACTGCGATGATTTCAGCGCCATCGGCGCCCAAGCGCAGCGCAAAGCCCCGGCCCAGCCCTTGCGCCGCGCCCGTGATGACTGCAACCTTACCCTCATGTGACGCCACGTTCGCCTCCGGGCATATTGTAAAGATTATTGATAATATATACGACACGGATAATGTGAAAGAAGATGGAATCAAGCTCTGGGGTGCTTACGAATGAAGCGCACTGTCTACACTGAGGAACACGAGATTTTCCGCGAGTCGGTTCACCGATTTTTGGAACAAGAGGCTGTACCTCACTATCAAAGTTGGGAAGACGAGGGCTTAACGCCGGATGCGTTCTGGAAAAAAGCCGGCGAGCAAGGGTTATTATGTCCGCAAATCCCGGAAGAGTACGGCGGCCCCGGCGGCGATTACCGCTACCTTGCCATCGTCAACGAAGAGATGGCGTTGATGGGCCTATCGGCCCCCAACTTCCCGGTGCACTCGGACATCTCGGCTGAATACATTCTGAAGTACGGGAGCGAAGCACAGAAAAAGGAATGGCTGCCGAAGATGGTATCGGGCGCGGTGCGCGGCGCCATCGCCATGACCGAACCCAACACTGGGAGTGATTTGCAAGCCGTGCGCACAACGGCGATTCGCGACGGCAATGAATATGTGCTGAACGGTGCGAAGACTTTCATCTCGAACGGCTACCAAGGCGGCATTTATATCGTTGTCGCGAAAACCGACCCAAGCAAAGGGGCTAAAGGTATTAGCCTGATCCTCGTGCCACGCGGCACCAAAGGCTTTGAGCCGGGCCGTAAGCTCAACAAGATGGGCCTGAAAGGCCAAGATACCGCCGAGTTGTTCTTCAACGATGCGCGTGTGCCGATCTCAAATTTGCTAGGCGAGGAAGGCAAGGGCTTTGCGTACCTGATGAGCGAATTGCCGCAAGAGAGACTGGCGATTGCTTCAAGTGGCGTAGGCTTTGCACAACGCGCCTATGACCTCGCCCTGGCTTACGCAAAAGAACGCAAGGCTTTCGGGAAGTCGATTTTGGATTTCCAGAACACACGCTTCAAACTGGCCGAGGTGCGAACCGAGTTGGAAGTGGGCTGGGCATTTCTGGATAAATGTATCAGCGCGCATATGGAGCGCGAATTTACGGTCACCGAGGCAGCCATGGCAAAGCTGTGGACGACCGAATTGCAAGGCCGCGTCACCGACACATGCCTGCAAATCTTTGGCGGCTACGGTTACATGCTGGAGTATGAAATCGCCAAGCTTTATGCCGATGCCCGCGTCACCCGCATTTACGGCGGCACGTCCGAGATCATGAAAGAGATCATCGGGCGTTCGCTGGATAAAGAAAACTGAGCATGAGCTTCACCAACCTCGATTTTGCTGTGGATGGTGAGATCGGCGTTCTTACCTTGAAGCGCCCCGACGTGTTGAACGCGCTGGATATTGCCACGGCCCGCGAACTGCGCTTTTTTTCGGAAACAATGCGCAATACCTCACCGGTACGCGCACTCATCGTTACGGGCGCGGGGCGCGCCTTCTCGGCGGGCGGCGATTTAAGCTCGGTAAAGCTGGGCCTGGATGGCCGCGAGGCGCGGTCGCTGGAGATCACATCCGAGCTTCACGCCGTAATGCTGAATTTCGCGCGCATGGATGCCCCCGTCATCGCCGCCGTCAACGGCATCGCCGCCGGGGCAGGGTTTGCGCTGGCCTGCGCCTGCGACATCATCATCGCGGCTTCATCTGCTAAATTCATGGCCGCCTATACGCTGGCGGGACTGTGCCCCGACCTTGGCCTCACCTACACGCTGCCGCGTTTGGTGGGAGCCGGCGTGGCGAAGTCGCTCATCCTTACTAACCGCATGGTGCTTGCGCCCGAAGCGAAGATCATGGGTTTGGTAGCTGATGTGGTGGCTGATGACCAACTTTTGCCGACCGCCAAAGGCATCGGCGCTGAAATTTTAAAAGGCAGCAGTGCTGCCATCGGCGTGACCAAACAGCTGTTAGAGACCAGTCATAGCGCCACGTTTGAAGCCCAACTTGCGCGTGAAAGCAAAAGCCTCGCTGCGCTCTCGGCAACTGATGAATCGTTTCAGCGTTGCCTTAAATTCGTGAAGTAGAATCAGAACAGCATCGCTTAAAAACGAAGCGGCTGGATTGGGATGCCCAGCATGTGGCGACCATAAGCTTCGGTGGCATCATCAAGATCGAACACTACGTGCGTGCGCACAGTGTGAATATCTCGCTGCAGCTGCTGGAACACCGAGTCCTGGAACTGGCTGCGCGCACCTGCCGAGGCAATCAGGCTATCGACAATCTTGGCGCACTCATCACCGACATACGCTGCATCACGCCGATGCCGGATGCGCTGCTCACCGGTGATCTTCTCACCCGATACCAAACAGCGCGCGATGTCCTCGAAAATGCCGCGCGCGGTGCGATGCATGGCATCGTAACGCGCCTGGGCATAGCCAAGTTTAATTTGTGTGGCGGGCCGCGTCTGGTGATTGATGCCGGCAATACCCGAACGGCCTTTGGTATAATTCGTGAACTCTTCTATGGTGCGCGCGGTCAGGCCCAATAGCGGCGGCAATACGCCCGTCAGCAGCACCGAGAAGTACGGCGCGCCCAGACCCACGTATTCCGGCAGCGCCTGACGGCCCGGCGAACGCCCGCTTTGCAGATCGGCCTGCGACAGCGTGCGGTGATTCGGGATGAACACATCCTTCAGCACAAAGTCGCGGCTGCCGGTGCCGCGCATGCCCACGGTATGCCACGTGTCCAGCACTTCAACGTCGGCCTTCGGCATCAGGAAATTGATACGGTCCTGCAACGGGTGCGGGTTTTCTTTGTCGATTGGCGCGGTGCAGCTAACCCAATCGGAAAAATCAATGCCGGTCGCGAATGACCATTGGCCCGTAACGCGGTAGCCGCCCTCCACCACCTTAGCGAGGCCGCCCTTGCCCGAAACCGTCTGCGGGAAGAATGCGTAATTCCGCACACCGTACAGCTCTTTCTGCGCTTCCAACGGGTAGTGCGCCAGAATCCAGTGATGACCCGTCAGCAGGCAGTATTGCCACGCGGTCGAGCCGCAACCACGCGCCAGTTCAAGGCCAATATCAAGCAGCGTGGTAAGGTTTTTTTCAAAACCGCCAAACCGGCGGGGCGCGAGAATCTGGCACAACTGCGCGTCCAGCAACGCGTGCATCGTCTCGTCGGGCACACGGCGCGCGCGGTCCGTCTGGGGTCCACGCTCGCGCAAGACCGGCACCAAGCTCTGTGCACGTGCAATCAACTCGGCATCGGACGGCTCGGGCGTGGCTTTGGACAGACTGGCGCTGCCGGACATGGGGAAGTCTCCAACCTTATGATCGGTCTTACCGGGTCGCAGGCGAGCTTGTCAATATTGTTGACAATATGACAGGTGGCGACGGAAGGCCGGCGGATACTGCACTATTCCTTGCTGAATCGTGCCCTCAACTCGCGGCGCAGAATTTTGCCCATGGCGTTGCGGGGCATGACATCAATCAGCACCACTTCGCGCGGGCATTTGTAGTGGGCGAGTCGCGCGCGCGTAAACCCGATCACCTCTTCGGCAACGGGCGCAGCGCCGGGCTTGGCGACAACAGCCGCGCAGATGGTCTCACCCCATTTAGGGTCTTTGACGGCGAATACGGCCGCCTCGGTAATCCCACTGTGCTGGGTCAGCACGTTCTCGACCTCCGACGGCATCACGTTCTCACCGCCGCTGATAATCATGTCGTTGATGCGGTCGCATAAAAACAGATAACGCTCTTCATCCAGATAACCGCCATCGCCGGTACGAAACCAGCCATCAGATGTGTAGGCCGCAGCCGTTAGATCGGGCTGATTGCGGTAGCCCAGCATGCCCCACGGCGTGCTGATCTGTACCTCGCCCACCTCGCCCGCTTTCAATACAGCACCGGTTTCCGTATCGACGATGCGGATTTTAATATCGAGATAGTCACGCCCCACCGCATTCAGCAATTTAGCACGCGGGCCTTCAAGTGCGTGATCTTCGGGCCGCAGCATCGTCACCGGGCTATTAGTTTCCGTAAGGCCATAGCCTTGCACGAACTTGGCGCCCAATGTGCTGATCGCTTCGCGCAGCAGCGCCACCGGCATCGGTGCGCCGCCATAGGTGATGGTCTTGAGCGTGCTGATAGACGTGCCACTGGCTTTTAGTTCATCCAGCACCATGCGCACCATGGTGGGCACCAGCACCGTGTGCGTAACATTCCAGCGCTGAATGGCCGAGACGATCAACGCCGCCGATGTACTGGCGCTCATCACTTGTTTAGCACCGATGCACAGGCTGGACTGCACCCACACCGAGCCCGTGAGATGAAACACAGGCGCTACGATCAATGTAGTGGAGGTCGCATCCCACTCAAAGAACACACCGTGGCGTGCCGCTGCATCATCCGACCGGAAGCGCCCATGCACCACGCCCTTGGGCTGGCCGGTCGTGC
>JAEUKL010000082.1 GCA_016793005.1 Rhodospirillaceae bacterium
GAATTAGATGCGGACTTTGATGCGGTCGTGATCAAGCAAGCACCGGCAAACGAGAAAGCCTTAGGCAATCCCGCCTTGGGCGGTCGCCAGATCATCGGCGGATCGACCACCACGCAGGGCTACTTCATGCCCTACCGCAAGGCCGGAGCCGCTGCGCGCGAAATGTTGATCACAGCCGCTGCAAAGAAATGGGCCGTCGATCCTTCAACCTGCCGTGCCGAGAACAGCACCATCATCCACGACGCGTCGAACCGCCGCGTTACTTTTGGCGATGTCGCAATTGCTGCATCGAAGCTACCCATTCCGGCCGAGCCGAAACTGAAAGATCCATCGCAGTTCAAGCTGATCGGCAAAACCACACCGCGCCGCGATACGCCATCAAAGGTAGATGGTTCGGCCCTCTATGGCGGCGACATTCAGTTGCCGAATTTGGTGAACGCCGCAATCGTGCTGTCTCCGGTGCACGGCAGCACCGTGGCCAGCTACGACGCATCCGTCGCCCTGAAGCGCCCCGGCGTGATCAAGGTTGTCGAGTTAAACAATATCTACGGGGAATTCACCGGCTTGGCCGTCATTGCCAAGTCGTTCTGGCAAGCCAAGACCGCTGTTGAATCTCTGCAAGTCACGTGGGACCAGAACAAGGACAATCTGATCTCATCGGCAGAAATCGCGCGCGAACTTCGCGCCGGCCTGGATGATGACGCCAATGCCAGACCCCAAACGCGCCCTGAGGACGCCAAGAAAGGCGATGCGCCTGAAACCTTCAAGACAGCCGCGAAAAAGTTTGAAGCTGTTTACGAAGCCCCTTACCTGGCTCATGCCTGCATGGAGCCGATGGTCGCAACCGCATTGATGACTGAAAATGAAGCGACGATCTGGGTGCCGACGCAAAAGCCTGCCTGGATGCAGCGCGTGCTGTGCGAACTGACAGGCCTGCCACCCGAAAAAGTGACGATCAACACCACCTTCATTGGCGGCGGGTTTGGTCGCAAATGGGAATTGGACTATCCGCATCAGGCGATGCAGTTGGCGATGGCCATGAAAGGCACGCCCGTGCGCCTGACATGGACGCGCGAGCAGGATATCCGGCACGATTACTACCGCCCCGCGTTTGCCGTGCGCTTACGCGGCGGCCTGGACAAAGACGGCAAGCTGATCGCCATGCATGGCCGTGCGTCGGGCCAATCCATTCAGTCGTTCCAGCGCACGCCCGTTAAGCCACCTTTCATTGACGGTTCCGCCGTCGAAGGCATGGTCAGCCACAGATACGATATCCCGAATATTTTATCGGAGTATGTCGAAGCCAAAATCCGCCTCCCCATCGGCTATTGGCGCAGCGTGGGCCAATCGCAAAACGCCTTCTTCAGCGAAAGTGCGATTGATGAAATGGCGCACCTTGTGGGCAAGGATGCTTATCAATTCCGCCGCGACCTCCTGAGTGGCTCCGGTAAAGAGCGTGACCTGGCGGCACTTGATGCGGTTGCCAAAATGTCCGGCTGGGGCCGAAAGCTGCCCGCAGGGCGCGGTTTGGGTCTGGCCTATATCTTTGGCTTCCGTTCGTTCATCGCGCAGGCGGCAGAAGTCGAGATTAAAGGCGACGCCCTGCGCGTTGTCAAAGTTTGGACCGCCATTGATGCGGGCCGCATCATCGACCCGGGACAAGCTTTGGCCCAAGTGGAAGGCGGCGTGGTGTGGGGTTTATCAGCAGCGCTATTCGGTCAGATTACGGTTGATAAAGGCGCGGTGATGCAAAGCAACTTCAGCGAATACGAAGTGTTGCGCCTGGCGAATATGCCCGAGATTGAAACGCAGTTGATTGAAAGTGCTGCCACCCCATCCGGCACGGGCGAAGCCGGTGTGCCGGCTGTGGGCCCGGCTGTTGCCAACGCGATTTTCAACGCAACCGGACAGCGTATCCGCAAACTGCCGCTGCTGGCGGCAGGCTTAAGTGTGGCGTAAATCTTTGATCAGCGGCGCGGCAACAGTTCGATAATCCGGTGCGCCAACGCATCGTAGTCACCGTCAAAATGGTGCCCGCCAGACGTTTTGACGACCTTCACTTGCGACGAGGCCAATTTGGGGCATGCAGCTTCGTCGGTCTCTTCTTCCCCGTAAATGCAAATCACGGGGATTTTGGGCATGGCCAGAATCTCCGGGACAATACGGTATGCGCCCGTATCCTCATCCAGCCCCAGCCATTCCGAGACGCGAAACTCGAACTGCGTTGTCAGGCCAGGCGCCAATAAGGCCACAGCTTTGATCTCAGCCGCATCGTCCTTCGGCAAACGATGCACCACAAACGGCATGATGTCGGCGCCGAACGAATAGCCCACCAGCAGCACACCATCAGGCTGCCAGGACTTCGTATAATGCGAAATCACGCGACTGATCGCCTGCGCCGTCTCTTCGGGCGTGCGCTTCTTCCAGAAGAACTGAAGGCTGTTGAAGCCCACAACATCCATACCGGCCGCATTCAGCTGGTCCGCAACTTCGCGGTCAATCCCGGCCCAGCCGCCGTCCCCCGTCACCACAACCGCCAGCGTCTTATTGGTGGCTTTCTCAGCACGCTGTTCGACAACCGGCAAATCTCCAAGCTCATCGGCCACACGCGGCTGCGGCTTGTCCAGCATTTCATGCCATATCGCCTCACTGACTTGCGCTGCCCACGGACCCGTACTCCATGATGCGGTGCTGACCGGTAGCACCTTAGCGCCGTCAACGTCGCTGAAGAATTCAGCACTGGCCGTAGCCGGGCACTGAGCCCGCGATGTCGGAAGGGCCACCCAGGGCTCACTCGATTTATCCAGCGCCTTTAAGCTGATCTGGTTGGCGTTATCATCTTCTTCCCAAGTCTCGTCTTCATTGGCGCAGAGTTTCTTCGGCACGCGCATATCGGGGCACAGGCCCGAGGTAAACAAGCCTGCAAACGTCCCTCGCGGCGCTTCAGTGACTGTTGTGTAGGCTAAGCCTGCCCCTGTGCCGAAGCCCACAAGCAATGGCGGCTGGTAATTAGGACGGGCCAACGTCTTTTGAATGAACTTACTGAGTTTCTCGAACTCCCAGGAGTGATAAGCGCAGCTATCGGGCTTCGCGGCAATCGCTTTGAAGTAATGGTCAAGGTCGACCAGCGCAATCAATGCGCCGCGCGCGGCGGCCTGCTTGGCGATTTGAACCCGCATGTCGACAGGCACCGACGCATCGTTCAACACGATGGCGACAGGCCCCATCCGGGCCGGATCGCCATAAACCTGAACATCGCCGAAAGACTCAAAGTTCAAAACCGTCGGCACGGCATCGTCTGCCAGGCATGACAGCGGCAGGAGCGATAGCAATGCGATACGGAGCAGTTTCATTTGGAGACCAATCCAATCAGCCCGCCGGAAATAAGCTTGGAGACATCAAACAAGGCCGCAGCAACATTTAGACCCCCATGAGTGGCGATATATTTTGCGCGCCATTGCGGCTGAAATTTGGCTTTGTACCGTCGCAAGCCCTCGAAGTTGTAGAAGTTTTCACCGTGCTTGAAGATGAACGCCCCGGCCCGGTGCCATACCGGTGCAAGCGGATGACTTTCCAAGCCCGACAGCGGGGCCAGCCCCATGTTGAAATAGGTGTACCCCTTGGCCTTGCCCCACAGCATCATTTCAACAAACAGGAAATCCATCACGCCATAGGGGGCGTCTTCAACATGGCGCATCAGGTCGACGGATAATTCCTCGCCGGTACCGCCCGACCAAACAGTCGCAAACCCCACGATCCGCTGACTGCCGTCGTCTGACGGCGCGCGAACAACAGCACAAGGGAAATGCGCCACGTAGTCAGATGAAAACGCACCGATGGAAAAGCCTTTCTCGCGGGTTGCTTTTTCGGACAGCCATGCATCCGACACTGACTGCAACTCGCGCATTATTGCCGGCACGCCATCGACGGGCACGACTTCAAATGTCAGGCCTTCCCGCACCGCGCGGGTATGAGACTGCCGCAAGTCACGACGTTTACTGCCTTCCAGCGAGAAGGCTTGAAGCGGAATGATCGCCTCCTCGCCTAGTTTTTGCAGCGACAAGCCCATATCAACGTACTGCGACAGTTGATCTTCCGAGACCTGGTAGAACACCGGGCGGCGATCATGGTCGTCACACAATTCACGGAAACTCCACGCCAACTCTTCGCGAATATCGGAGTTTGCGGCCACAGGATCGCCCATGGCGATCATGCTGCCGCCTTGCACGCCGTACATAACAAAGCCGTCTTTAGCCTCGCTGAACAGAAACTGCTTATCACCCAGCAGCGCCAGATTCGTATCGGTCGCACGGGCCTTTGCAATGATGCTCTTCGCGGCCTCTAAGTCGGCTGCGCACGGTCGGTCCAGGACAGGCCGCACGGGCCGCATCGCCTGATAAAGGGTTGCGACCAGCGCAATCCCCGTCACGACAAACATGGCACGCAAAA
>JAEUKL010000166.1 GCA_016793005.1 Rhodospirillaceae bacterium
ATTGCCGCCATCTTTGACGGCCTGACGCGCCTCGATGCCGACGGCAAACTGATCCCGGCGCTGGCAGACCGGTGGGAGAATGTGGACGCGCTGACATGGCGTTTTCACCTGAAGCCCAATGTCACGTTTTCCAACGGCACACCTTTAACCGCTGAAGCGTTTGAAGTGGGCGTGAACTACCTCGCATCCGATGAAGGCAACAAAGAAGGCTTGAAAACAGAATTGGGCTTTCTGAAATCCGCACGGGTTGTCGATGACCTGACGATCGACATTGTTACCACGGAGCCCGTCGCTTCGTTCCCGCGCTATGCCACGGCTATCATGGCCGCCGAACCAAATCTTTGGCGCAAACTTGGTCGCGATGAATTTGGCCGCACGCCTGTGGGCACTGGCCCCTTTAAGGCCGACAACATCAGCAGCACACGCTGGCAGCTTTCAGCCTTCACGCAATCATGGCGAGCGCCGAAAGTCGACAAACTGGAACTGCTGATGCTGCCTGATGCCTCCTCGCGCGTGCAGGCACTGGCCTCGAACCGTGTTGATGTGGCGATGATTATCGGGCCCGATAATATCGACACGCTGGAAAGTGCGGGCATGGGAGTGAAGAACTTCATCTCGGCCACCACTTTTGCCATTACGTTAATGACCGAACGCGGCGGGCCCTTTGCAGATGTCCGCGTCCGCAAAGCCGTCAACATGGCGATCAATCGCGACCGTCTGACCACGCAACTGCTTGCCGGCCGCACCAACTCCACCGGCCAGCCGGCGACACGCCTGGTGTACGGCTACGACCCCAGCATCACCCCGTTCCCGTACGACCCCGCTCGGGCCAAAAAGCTACTGGCCGAGGCCGGCTTGGCGAATGGGTTTACGTTCACACTGGAAGCGCCCATCAGCGCCACAGCCAGTGATGCCCTGGTATTCCAGCAGGTGCAGGCCGACTTGCGCGCTATTGGCGTGACCATGAACATCACCACCATCCCTTACCCGCTGTTTCTGGCCAAAAGTACCAAGACCGAATACACGGGCGAAGCGTTCCCGATTATGTGGACGTCGTGGCCCACGTACGACGTGCTGCGCTCCATGAAGGCGCATTCTTGCCTGGGCAATGTGCCGTGGTTCTGCGACCCCCAAATGACCCCGCTATATAAAGCAGCCCTCGCCGAGCGGGACGATGCTGCTGCCTTGAAACTGCGCCAGCAACTCAGTCGCATGTACCACGACCAGGCCGCGGGAATTTTGCTGTACGAACTGCCGATTTTTGTGGGCTTGAGCCTGCGCGTGATCGACTTCAATATGATTGGCTACCGCATCTTCTACGATCAAATCGGATTGCAGTGACCCAGACCATGAGCACCACCAAGACCACAGTTGACTGCGACATCTTAATCGTCGGCGCGGGTATTGCCGGCTCGGCATTGGCCTGCGCGCTGCGCAATCGCGGCTACAAGATCATCCAGGTGGAAATGTCGAACCGCCCGCTTGATACGGCGCGCGGCGACCACTTGCAGTGCGCGGTTGTCGAAACGCTGGATCAGTGGGGGGCGCTGCCTGCGTTCTGGGCAGCCGGCGCCGAGAAACGCCATGCGGCGCGCTATGTCACCTCAGACGGCGAACTAATCTTGGATATCGACTATCGCAAATTGCCGGTGCCTCATCCTTACTACATGTATCTGCATCACGATCTTCTGGCCGAGACGTTTCTGAACGTTGCTGCCGAAGGTATGACTTACACTCTTTTCAAACCCGCCCGTGCGCGTGACTTTGATGTGGGGCCTGAAGGCATACAGTCACTGACCATTAAACTGGCCGAGGACACGCCGGCGCCGGCGGGCTTCAAGTCAGGGCAAACAGTTGTGATTAAGCCCAAACTCGTTGTCGGCGCCGATGGGCGATCATCGCGTGTGCGCGAGGTGCTGGATTTTTCAGCCGAACAGCATGAGTACGAAAACCCCATTGTCTTGCACTTTGCCCCGCGCCTGTCTGCCGATGAAGACCCGCTGAACCAAGTCACCTCGTTCTTTGGTCCCAAAGGCTCTATCAGCCGCATCCCGCGCGCCTTCAACCATTGGAAAGTCGGCGTCACCATCGCAAAATCCGAAATCAGCTTCTGGAAAAACGCCACAGCCACCGAACGCAAAGCGGCGATTGCCGGTTATGCGCCTGCACTGGGTGAGCTGGACTTAAGCCTGGGCGGATTTTATCCGGTGAAGTTGCTGAACACGCACCGTTGGGTGAAAGGCAACACAGTGCTGGTGGGCGACGCCTGCCACGCCATGCACCCGGCGCGCGGCCAGGGCATGAATGTGTCGATCCGCTGCCTGTCGAAGTTGTTGCCGCTGCTTCCCGATGCGAAAGACCTAGGCCGTGCCGACCTTGTCACGCGCCAGCTTGAAACCTACGAACAAACCGTGAAGCCCGGCATTGATGAATTCTTGGCTGCCAATCATGCCGTCGGTGAGGACCGCGACACGCTTGATCCGTCCGTCGCTGCAAAAACCGTCGCGTCGTTGCGCGAAATTCAAAATGATCCGGCGCGTCATCAGGACTACTGCATTGCCGCAGCGGGCTACGCCGGTCCGCTTGATCAACTCCGCATGAGCTAGCGCGCCTTCGCGGGCGCAATTCTTTCGCGGCCGCGAACACACTACAGCTCTTTGCCGCACTTAATCTGCGTGAATTTCGGGAATCTGACTCGACAAGCTTTTGGCCTCCCCTATAGTTGAATTGAATTCAATTTTGGATTCGGGACGAACCGTCCGGACCAGAAATTGACGCAAGACCATCGGGGGGATGGACATTGGCCACACGCGCAGAGCGCGCCGAACGCAGCCGAACCAATCTGATCAGCGCCGCCACCGCAGCCCTGATTGCAGGGAACGGCGACTTCGAACTGCAGGAGATCGCGCGCCGCGCCCGCGTCTCTGTGGGCTTGGCCTATCACCGCTTCGGATCGAAGGCCGGCCTGATCGCAGCTGTGGTTGATCACTTCTACGACGAGATCGAGAAGGCCATGGATCTGGGCGACTTCCACTACAAAGACTGGGCCGTGCGTGAACGCGAACGCCTGTCGCGCCTGATCGACTTTCTTTACAGCCACAAACTGACGGAAGTGATCATTTCGAAACTGGCGCGTGACCCAGAAGTTGCGGCTGTAGAAACCAAACGTTGGAAAGACCTTACCGCCATTAGCGCACGCAACATTATTAAAAGCCAAGAACGCGGCCAGGTGCCGCGCATTCTCAACGCCAGCATCCTTTCGGCCATGATTAGCGGTGCTGTCCGCCATGCTTTGAGCGAGGCCCTGACGGCAAGCCCGCGCCCATCCAAAGCCGAGTTAAGCCAAAGCCTTTGGACGTTCATTACGCGCGGCATGCAGTTGGATGCCAAATCAGCGCAAATCATTCCGCTTAAGCCTCTTTTTCTTAAACGCAGCAGAAAATAGGAGCGTTCATGCCCAAGAATGTCGTGATTGTCGGTGCCGGGGTTGGCGGCATGTGTGCTGGCGCGCTCTTGGCTAAGAACGGCTACAACGTCACTGTTGTGGACCGTATCGATACCGTCGGCGGCCGCACGCGGACCCAAAACGTCGGCGGATATGGCGTCCCGCGCGGCGCGGTGTCATTCCAGATGCATGGCATCCTCCCCACCATCTGCAAAGAAGTCGGTGCTGAGTTTGAGATTAGGCCCGTCAACGAAATGTGGTTCTGGATCAAAGGCAGCGATGAATTCGTGCAGCTTCCTGCCAAAAGTGGCATCGGAAAAATGATCGAGATGTTCATGAAGGTGCATGGCGGCGGCGGTGGCACCAAGGCCATGGCTCAGGTGGGTTTACAGCTTTCTATCGCCAAAATTGGCGCGGCGTTCAAAGACCCGGGCGCGGCAGCTGTTGGTGATGATGGCCCGACCTTCCGCCAGTGGATCGAGCAATACACCGACAATAAAGAATTGATCGCGCTATTCCACACCATTACCTCGGCTGTCTCGGCCGTGAATGATTTTGAGTATCCTGCGCGGCACTGGTTCGCACACTTCGCTGCGGCCGACGCTCGTATGGACAAATACGCGTTATTGCCGGGCGGCATGATGGCGGTCAGCCAAGCGTTGGGCAAAACTATTGAAGCGCGCGGTGGCAAGATTTTGCTGAATACGCCCGTCCTGAAAATTGAAAGTGCTGGCGGCAAAGCGACTGGCGTAACCGTGCAGATCAACGGGGGAAACAAAACGATCCCGGCCGACATTGTGATCAGCAACGCAGGCCCAACACTGACTATGTCGCTGGCGGGCGAAGACGCGCTGGACAAAAAGTATGTCGATCACGTGAAAAGCCGTATTCGCCCCACACCGATTGTCGCAACGTTTGTGGTGTCTGACGAACCGTTGTTCGAGCCAAAGTCCGCGATTTTGGCCGCTGGTTTGCGCCGCATTGTGACCGGCGTGCCGCTGACCAACATCTGCCCCGAATGGGCGCCGGACGGCAAACACCTGATGTCGTTCTACGGCACGCCGGCAAGCTGCTTGAAACCCATGGACAAAGAAGACGAGCGCCAAGCCAACATGGCCGACGTGCTGGATCTGTTCCCTGACTTCGAGAAAAAAGGCGGCAAATTCCTGGATGTTCAATTGCGCGATATTGGCGACGCTGATGTCGTGGCCCGCTCATGGCCCGGCTACAA
Organism: Rhodospirillaceae bacterium; assembly: GCA_016793005.1. Classification (GTDB taxonomy): domain Bacteria; phylum Pseudomonadota; class Alphaproteobacteria; order Rhodospirillales; family Rhodospirillaceae. The sequence goes on from JAEUKL010000166.1 coordinate 4,677, forward strand.
TGTGCCGGTGCATACCTCGATGCCGAACTTGTTCAACGTCGGCGACGCCTGCGGTCCTGCTGGCTTTATCGCCACACCGGCCGCGGCCATGAGCGCGCGTATGGCGACCGATCACATTCTTGAGAATATCAAAAACTAAGCACTTCAAGACTGAAGGCATATCAGGAGGAGCACATGGGTAAAGCTTTAGACGCCGTACAGCGTTATATCGACTGCATGAAGGCCAAAGACCTGGAAGCAACGCTGAACTGCTTCACGGATGATTGCATTTATTATCTGCATGTCGGCACGCGGCCCTTTGTCGGCAAAGAGCACATGCGCAAGCGCATCAACATGCTGTGGCCACACCAAGTGGCGAGCCGCTGGCGCATCGTCAACTACCTTGAAGATGGCGAAAAAATTATATTCGAGGGCATTGATGAATACGACCAACCCGATGGTGTGACCGTACGCATGCCCTACATGGGCATTTATCAAATTAAGGACGGTAAGATCTGGCGCGGGCGTGATTACTTCGACATGCCGGGCTATTTGGGCCAGACCAAAGGCGAGAAGAACGAGTATCTTCTGGATGTCGCTGATACCATGCACGAGAAGCCATAGCACCAACAACAGGAGCCGCCCGTGATGAGGACAAAACGTGATTCTGCATGATGCAGCGACCATCGCGCGTTACACGGACGGCGGTTGGTGGGGGCAAGTCACGATTGAGGATATGTTTCAGGCGTGCTTGAAAGCCGCCCCGAACCAGATCGCCTTGATTGATGCCCCCAACCGCGCGTCGTTTGCCTACGGTGAGCCGCGGACGCTGACATTTACGCAGATTGACCAGACCGCGTCGAACCTGGCGGCTGATTTGTTTCGGCATGGCGTGCGCAAAGACTCTGTCGTCGTCGTCCAGTTGCCCAATATTGTCGAGATCGTGATTGCATTCCTGGCCTGCGCACGACTGGGGGCCATTGTGTCGCCGATCATGCTGGCCTACGGCGAACGCGATGTGCGTCGCATCGTCAACCACTTGCGCCCCACGTGCTTTCTCACGCTGGCGATGTTTAAGGGGCAGTCGCCAAGTGGAATTGCCATGCGGATTTGCGGTGAAGCCGTCGGATTTGCAACAACTGTGCTCACCTTAGGCGAGCCGCACAGTGATAAGCCCACGCATATCACCGATCTTTTATCGCTGACGCCCGACTTAGCACCGATGCGCGCTTATTTGAAAGAATTGCGCGTTGATGCGAATGATATCGTGACCATGCACTGGACTTCGGGCACCACCGGCGACCCTAAGTGCGTGCCGCGCAGCATCAACAACTGGCATGCTACGGGCACGTGCTGCACCGACGCGGGCGGTTTGCAGCACGGCGACCGCATTCTGGCGCCCATGCAGATGGTGCACACGGCCGGCTATAGCGGGCTTTTCATGCCGTGGCTGGAAACCCAGGGCACGTTGGTGCTGCACCATCCGTTTGATATGAACATCTACCTCGATCAACTTGAAACGTTGCGCATCAATCATACTGTTGCAGCACCGGCGATGTTGAACGCGTTGCTGAATGATAATGTGCTGGATAACCACGATGTCTCGGCGATCCGCAGCATTCTGTGCGGCTCGGCCCCCTTGGACAGTTGGATGATCGAGGGCTTTAAAACACGCTACGGTATCGAGATCATTAATGCCTTTGGGTCAACCGAGGGCTTGACCATGCTGTCCAGCCCCACAATCACCACCGATCCGCACCGTCGCGCACGGTATTTCCCACGTTTTCGCGGCACAACTGGCCGGTCTTCGACAGGCGCATCATGGGGCGTGCGCATTGCGGGAGCCGTTGAGACCAAGATCATCGACCTTGAGACAGGCGCTGAAATCAATACCCCGCATACGCCCGGTGAATTTGCGTTCCGCAGTTCAGCGCTGTTTCCGGGGTACTGGACAGCCGATCATACGCTGGACCGCTCGGATTTTGACGCTGAAGGATTTTTCCGCACCGGCGAGATTTTTGAAATCGCCGGCACCGGCGATGACGCAGACTACTACCACTACATCGACCGCCTGAAAGACGTGATCAATCGGGGCGGCGTAAAAATACCCGTCGGCGAGTTGGAATCGGCCATACAGTCTCTTCCCCATGTCCGAGAAGCCGCCGCCGTCGGGTACCCTGACCCCAAGCTGGGCGAACGCATCTGCGCGGCCGTGACCATGGCGCCTGGACACACCCTGACCTTGCAGGACCTGAACGCGGGATTGACGGGTTTGGGGATTGCCAAATTCATGCTGCCCGAGCGGCTGGAACTGGTGACCACATTGCCACGCAACGCGACTGGCAAGATTCTGAAGCGGGATTTGGTGCGTAGCTTAAGCAACCGCGCATAAAGCAGGATTACGCTAGACGTTCAGGCCACAAGCTGAGGCCGCCTCAAAACCTGCAAGGAACGAAGTAGCAAGATACAAAGAAACTTGCTACCTAGCGGGATGAACTTACGTTCATCAACGGCAGCAATTTAGACATCGAAACAAAATGACAAAACCTGCTTTTCCATCCGCAGGCGTGCGCACGAGCCTTGACCCCGCACTCATCTTTGCGTCGGCGTGCATAATTTTAGTGGTCGCGCTGGTATGGCGCGCTGCGTTAGGCGCCGCTGAACCACCGGTTTGGGATTCCATGAGCTATTTCCAGAAAGCTCAAGGGTTTTGGGACGCCCTCAA
>JAEUKL010000173.1 GCA_016793005.1 Rhodospirillaceae bacterium
TCCCCGCCACTTGGGGCACGGAATGACCATGAGACAGATCACCAACCGCAGTTTCACAAAACGCAGCGTTGTAGCCTTGGCCTTACTGGCCGGTTTCAGCATGAACACCGCCCAGGCCGGCATAGATATCGCCGCCCGCGAATTCATCATCATCGATTACCAGACCGGGGCCGTGCTGGACTCGAGAGAAGCCGATGAGCGCATGCCGCCGTCATCCATGAGCAAACTCATGACGGCATACATGACCTTCGTCGCGCTGAAGCAGGGCCGCGCGAAACTGGACGACGAATTGACGGTTTCAGAGAACGCCTGGAAGATCGGGGGCGCCGCCTCGGGCGGGTCCACCATGTTCCTGAACCCGGGTGACCGGGTGAAAATTCAAGACCTCTTACGCGGTATGATCATTCAATCGGGCAATGATGCCTGCGTTGTGTTGGCTGAAAATCTGGCGGGCAGCGAAGAAGCCTTCGCCGACCAGATGAACAAGAAAGCCAAAGAATTGGGCATGAACGGCAGCCATTTCGTGAATGCAACGGGCTTGCCGAACCCCGAGCACTACATGACGCCGCGTGACCTTACCATTCTGGCGCGCCACATCATCGAAGACTTCCCCGAGTACTACTCGCTCTACAGCGAAACCAATTTCACCTACAACGGCATTACGCAAGGCAATCGCAACCCGCTGCTCTACAAGGTCGGCAGCGGTGCCGACGGCCTGAAAACCGGCCACACAGAAGCGGCGGGTTATGGCCTGACAGCCTCGGCGATCCGTAACGGACGCCGCCTGGTTCTGGTCGCCAACGGCATGGCCAGCATCAAGGCGCGCGACGAGGAAACATCCAAACTGATGGATTGGGGCTTCCGCGAATTCACCAACCGCAGCCTGTTCACGGCGGGCGAGAAAGTTACTGATGCCGAGATCTGGCTGGGCGATAAAGCCAGCATTCCTCTGGTGATCGCAAAGGACTTGGTGGTCACACTGCCCCGGGCGAACGCGCAAAATATTAACGTGAAGGTCGTCTACGACGGCCCATTGCCGGCCCCCGTCACCAAGGGCACGGAAGTCGGCAAGTTGGTGGTCGAGATCAAGGATATGGCCCCCATGAACGTGCCGCTGATCGCGGGCGAAGATGCGGGCCGCCTGAATTTCTTCGGGCGTTTGAAAGCGGCCGCCCTTTACATCTTTATGGGCCCGCCGAGCCCCGCCAAGCCGGAAGCGCCTGCGCCAACTGCTGCGCCAAAATCCTAACACCGTTGGCGATTGCTATTTCAGAAGCGGGGCCGCAATCTGGCGCCGCTTCTTTTGCTTATGGGGCCAGTTGTGGCGCAGGGTTTTTTTATTACGTTTGAGGGCGGTGAGGGCGGCGGAAAGTCGACTCAAACCAAGCTCTTAGCCGAAGCGCTTAAAGCAAAAGGTTATGACGTCGTGCTGACCCGCGAGCCGGGCGGGGCGCCTGGCGCGGAAGCCATTCGGGCTTTGCTCGTTCAGGGCGATGTGTCGCGCTGGGATGGCGTCACCGAAATCTTGCTCCATTATGCTGCGCGGCGCGATCACGTGGCCAAGACTGTGTGGCCGGCCATGGCTGCCGGGAAAGTGGTGATCTCGGACCGGCATGCTGACTCCACCATGGCCTATCAAGGCTACGGCCATGGCATCGACAAAGCCGTCGTGCGCGAAATTCATCACGCCACCTTGGGTGACTTTAAACCAAACCTGACGTTGATCCTGGACCTGTCCATCGACGCAGGCTTAAAGCGCGCCATGGCACGGCCCGATATGGCCAAGTCCACAGCCGAGGACCGCTACGAGCGCATGGGCCATGAATTCCACGAACGCCTGCGCCAAGGGTTCCTGGAGATCGCAAAGGCCGAACCGCAGCGCTGTAAGGTTATTGATGCCGCGCGCAGCATTGAGGCCATTCAGGTTGACATTTTAAGCGCCACACTGACCGCGCTGGATAAAGCCACTCAGGGTAAAATCAGTGGCTAAAAAGCCAGCCGAGCCCGAAGAAGACGTTGGCGCGCCTGAACCGCGCGCCAACCCGTTCCTGACGGGGCATGAGGCGGCGTCGAACGCTTATCTCCAAGCCTGGGAAGGTGGTCGCCTAGCCCATGCCTGGCTGATCGCGGGCCCGCGCGGCATCGGCAAAGCGACACTGGCCTACCGTATGGCGCGTTTTGCGCTGGCCCAAACCGACGGCAGCAGTGCGGGGGATATGTTTGGGACACCTCCACCCAAAACACTTGAGATGTCTGCGAGCGATCCGATTTTCAGGAAAGTCCAATCATTGGGGCATCGAGATTTCTTGGCAATCGAACGAGGTTGGTCTGACGCGAAACAAACGACGCGCAAGACCGTTATTACTGTGGATGATGTGCGCCAATTAGGCGCGTTTATGCATTCCACCCCATTAGATGGCACATGGCGCGCTGTTGTAATCGACGCGGCAGATGAAATGAACACCAATGCCGCCAACGCGGTGTTGAAAATTTTGGAAGAACCGCCTGACCGCGCACTGCTGTTCCTGGTGGCCCATAATGCGGATCGTTTGTTGCCCACAATCCGTTCGCGGTGCCGCCGCCTGGATCTGCGTCCCTTAAGCCAGGGGCAAGTCCAGACATTGATCGGTCGTTATCGCCCCGACATCAAAGCCGCCGATACACCGGCGCTGGCCGCGCTGGCCGACGGCAGCATCGGACGTGCTTTAGAACTCGCCGACGAAGGTGGGATTCAACTGTTCACGGACTTGATTGGACTGCTGCAAGACGCGCCAAAGTTCAGCATCGCGAAGTTGCATGCTTTGGGCGACCAGGCATTGAAGGGCGATGCTTTCCGGACGCTGACGGGTTTGCTCGCGTGGTGGCTTGCCCGCATGACAGCCTTGGCCGCGCAAAACACGCTGGCGCAAGCACCGGAAATCATTCCGGGTGAACGCCAAGCCGCGCAAAAACTTGCCGGGGCCGCGTCACCGGCAACATGGGCGGAAATCTGGGCGCACATTACGCATCTGGCCGCACGCACCGAAGCCATCAACCTCGATAAGAAACGCAGCCTGATGGCCGCCTTGATGAAGGTTGAAGCCGCAGCCAAGGCTTAACCTAGCCGTGTGATTCGCGCTCAAAGCATGAGCGCGCAGATGCGAGAACGGTTTCCCGCGCCAATCAAGATACGCTTATACTCGGCGCACATTCGTTGGAGCGCGCACATGATCATTTTGCAAACACCGTGGACCGCCTTGAATCTCAGTGCAGCGGCGGCTGCCATTATACAAGCGCAACGAACCATCACGGATGACGGTCCGGTACTTGCGCTTCTGCCGCAGGCCGATGGCGGCACCGCAGATGCTGTACCTGAGAAAACACTGACAGATGCATTGGGGGCATTTGCCAAAAAACACAATTTGTATTTAGGCGCATCAGCCTACGTCAAAACTGGTGATGGCACACGCACGGTTGGTTTTGTGATCGCACCCGACGGCCAAGTCCTTGCACGTAATGCCAAGGTCTTGCCTGACATCGTCGAGGGCTTCACCGATACAGCGGCCGATACGTTTGTACCGGCAACATTGGGCATTGCGCGCACGCCCTTGGGGCAAATCGGTGTCCTCTGCGGAGAGGACATTCTGGCCCCGCATGTGGTGCGCACGCTGGTGATGCGGGGGGCGGAAATTATTCTGAACCCGTCACGCGAACGCAGCGATGACCTTCTCGACATACGCCTTATGAGCCGCAAGGCGCGGGCGTATGAGAACATGGCATATGTGGCTCTCGCGTCAGCCACAACCGTCACCATCGACGGCGCGACGGTGACATTACCCAACGTGAGCGCACTACATGCAGGGTATGGCCTTCCCATTGCTGTGAAGGGCCCAGAGTCATACCTTAAGGCGAAAACAGACATCGAAGACTTGCGCCGCAGACGCGCATCGCCGCGCTTAAACTTCCCCGCCATCGTGCGTATGAACTTTTATGCCGACAGCTACAAAAAAGCTGCCGCACCGGCCCGGACGTCACCCATCACACGCAAAGACTGGATCGTGGAAGCCCGGGCTCGCGTTGCCGCAACGACAAAACCTGTTCGTAAAGATGCTCAAAACAGTTACGGCGTCTTGTTGGCACAGCACGTGGTGCACCAGCCGGCAAAACCTGATGACCTCGTGCCGCTACGCCAGAAGAATATCGACGACGCGTTGGATCTGGTGCGCAGCTACGGCGCGCGGTCGTCCGATTTAAAGCTGGTCGTATTCCCAGAGTTTTTCCTGACGGGCCCGGTCAGCCCCTTGGGTGCACGGTTAGGTCACATCGCAGATAAGATCGGCGTCACATTTCCGGGGCGGGAGATGGATCAACTTGCGGCATTTGCGCAAGACTACAAATGCTACGTCGCAGGCGGCGTGTTCGAATACGACCCCGAATGGCCGAACCGCTTTTTCAACACGGCCTTTATTTACGACGACAACGGCAAACTGATTCACAAGTACCGCAAAATTCACTGCGGCGACACCATGGGCTTTTTGCCTGTCACGACGCCCGGCAGCATTTATGACCAGTATGTCGCGCGCTATGGGGCCGAGTACCTGTTCCCTGTGGTCGACACGCCGATTGGCCGCCTGGGTACCGTGATCTGCTTTGATAACAATTTCCCCGAGACGCACAGAGCGCTCGCTCAAAACGGCGCGGAAGTCATCATTCATCCAACCTCGGAACCTCACGGCACACATCGCGGGGGTTGGGATGCAGCACGGCGCCTGCGCGGGTTTGAAAACACCGCGTACGTGCTGAGTTGCGGGCATGGCGGCGAATACTTTCTGCAAGGACGCGCGGCCCCCAGTGCTCGGGCCCGCGGCTATTCTAAAATCGTCAACTTCGACGGCTCATTGCAAGGCGAAGCCGATACGGCAGGGCAGGTGCCATTAGCCGGGACCATTGACCTGAATGCACTACGCGCAGCGCGGGCCGATATTCAGGCCAATGTGATGCTGTGGGATGAGCCGCTCGTCTATGCCGCCGACTATGCCGCCAGCCCGCGGGGGCTGCCCAACAACATTTGGGCAAGCGATCCTATGGGCAATCCCTACGCCGGCGGTGCAGAGATTAAGAAAGTGATTGACGGCTACATGCGCGAAGGAATTTTTGTGCGTGCCACGACCGGTACGTATAATCCTGCTGCATCACGCGCTGCTGAATAGCGCAGGGGTTGTCCGGCCAATCCAAAGCACGCTAGGCTTTGCTCCTTATTCATGCTGGGGAGCATCCTAATGCGTTTTGCGACATCGCTGTTGGTCAGCACTGTTCTGGCTTCACTTGCGTTTACCGCCACGGCGATGGAAAAACCCAAGGCTCCAGCGCCATCGACGGCTGATGTGCCCCTGATCCCACGCGATAAACTATTCGGCAATCCCAGCCGTTCGGGGGCAGAGATCAGCCCCGATGGAAAGTGGCTGGCCTGGACCGCGCCGCGCGACGGCGTGATGAACATCTGGGTGGCGCCGGTCGGCGATCTGACCAAGGAACGCCAGCTGACGTCTGAGAAAACCCGGCCCATCCGCAATTTCAGCTGGGCGCCGAATGCGGCCACCATCCTTTACATGAACGACAAGGGTGGTGATGAGAACTTCTTGTTGTACGACGTCAACATCGAAACCGGACAGGAGCGCAACCTTACGCCGTTCGAGAAAGTACGCGCGCAAATCGTCGGCGAAAGCCTGCAAGTTCCTGATAAAATTTTAGTCGGCCTCAACAATCGCGATGCGCGCTGGCACGATGTGTATGTGCTTGATCTGAAAAGCGGCAAGCTGACGCAAATTTTCAAGAATGATGGCAACTTCGGCGGGTTCGTCGCCGATGAGCAGCTTAACCTGCGCTACGCCAGCCGGCCGACGTCCAATGGCGGCGATGATTATTTCGCGATCCGCAAAAACAAGGCCGCTCAAGCGCCGGCCTTCCAAATCGGCTTTGAAGACACCCTGACGACAAGCCTTCTGGGCTTTACCGCAGACGGCAAAACACTGCACTGGCTTGACTCGCGTGGGCGCAACACGGCGGCGCTTGTGGATATAGATGTTGAAAGCGGCAAGACGACAGTGATCGCCGAGCGCACGGATTCCGATTTGGGCGCGGTCTTGAAGTCATCCAAAACCAGCCAGATCGTGGCCTATGTCGCGAACTACATGAAACCGGAATGGGTTGCCTTGACGGACGAGGTGAAGCCCGACATCGCGTTCTTAAATGCCGAATTCAAAGGGCAGTGGGGCTGGCTGTCGCAGACGGCCAATGATGATGCCTGGACCGTGGTGTCCACTTCGGCCTCAGCGCCGTCAGCGATTTATCATTACGACCGCAAAGGCAAGAAGCTCACCAAGCTTTACGACACGCGCCCCGAACTGAACGATGCGCCGCTGGTGGATATGCAGGTGCTGGAAATCAAATCGCGCGATGGCCTGACGCAGGTGGCGTATCTGACGCTGCCTAAAGGCAGCGATGCGAACGGCGACGGTAAACCTGAAAAGCCGGTGCCGATGGTGTTGCTGGTGCACGGCGGCCCGTGGAGCCGCGATGGGTACGGCTTTAATCGCACGCATCAATGGCTGGCCAATCGGGGCTATGCGGTGCTGGCCACAAACTTTCGCGCCTCGACTGGCTTCGGCAAATCCTTCATTGCAGCCGGCAATTTGCAGTGGGGTACCACCATGCATAACGACCTGCTGGATGCGGTCGATTGGGCTGTGGCGAACGGCGTTACAACGCGCGACAAAGTTGCGATCATGGGGGGATCGTACGGCGGGTATGCGACGTTGGCCGGTCTGACCTTTACCCCCGATGCGTTTGCATGCGGCGTGGATATCGTTGGCCCCTCTAATCTCTCGACGTTACTTGCATCTATTCC
>JAEUKL010000255.1 GCA_016793005.1 Rhodospirillaceae bacterium
TTACTACGCAGCAGAACCCGGCAAAGAAAAACCGGTTTATCACGACCGCGCCTACGATGCCGTGACCGGCAGCCCCGAAGGCATTCGCGACACCAAGGGCGGCGAGTTTTTCTATCGCTTTCACTTCCAACTTCAATTGCCCCACCCTTACGGCCGCATTCTGGCGGTGCTCGCGGGCGTTGTGATGATGGTGGCGATTATCTCGGGCGTGCTTACACACAAACGCATCTTCACCGATTATTTTGTGTTCCGCCCCGGCGTGAACAAACGCTCGTTCCTGGACGCGCATAACGTGATGGCGGTGCTGGCGCTGCCGTTTCACCTGATGATTACCTTCACAGGTATCTGCACGTTGATCACGCTGATGTTCCCGTGGGCGCTGCTTGCGAACTACGGCCAAGACCGCGGCGCGCTGGAAGCCGACATCGACCCCGGCCACGTGCACCGTAAAGCGGCAGGCGAAGCAGCACCCATGGCCGATATTGAAAACATCTTGCGCCGCGCGGAAGCTATGTTTGATGGCGGGCGCATCGGTGTTGTGAGCATCGAGAATGCGGGTGACAAGAATTCAACGATCATGGTCGAGCGTCACGACGGCGACAACGTGGCGTACCGCGTCACGCAAATTTCGTTCGATGGTGCGACAGGCGACGTGCTGAAGTCCTTCACCGAGGACCGCCCGGCCCGGCGCATGTACGACACGCTGTACGGTTTGCACATGGGGCGCTTTGCGGCACCCGTCTTGCGGTGGATGTATTACTTCAGCGGGTTGTCGTTGTGCGCGGTGATTCTGACGGGGTTGATCATCTGGAGCTTAAGCCGCGCCGAAGATGAAAAACCCGTTCATCGGCTGGTGGCGCGCCTGAGTGCTGGCACCACCATGGGCCTGATGATGGCGGTGCCTGCATTCTTTTGGGCCAATCGTCTGCTGCCGCCCGAGGGGCGCGCGCGCATCCAGACCGAGATGGACTGGTTTTTCATCATGTGGGCTGTCGGCATTGTGTGGGGCTTATTGCGTCATCCACGGCAGGCCTGGACCGAACAAGCCGCTGCCGCAGCGGTGATTTACATCAGCCTGCCGTTTGCCTCCGCCGCATTGACGGGCCGTGGGCTGTGGGCCGGTGCGGGCTTCTCTGACGGATTGTTCATCGTGTTCGATGCCTGCCTGACGCTTACGGGTATGTTGATGGGTGTGTTGGCCTTCATGGTCAATCGCCGCACGCAACGTGTCCCGCCGTTACAACTGGCAGCAGCCGAGTAAGGCAAGTCATGGTTTCGGTTGTTGTCTTTGTGTTGGGTGTTGTGGGCTTTGCGTGCATTGCGCTGTGCATGCGCCGTCACCGCATGCTGTTCCCCTTGTTTGCGCTTTATCGCACAGCCTTGAGCCCCTTAGGATGGGCGAGCCTCATCACGTCGTTCGGCATCAGCGCTTCACAACCGCACGCCTCTGTCGCGGTTGTGGAATGGTTCGGCCTGATGGCGCTAGCGGCGTTGCCCATGGTGGCGATCATTACTTTTCTGATGTCGCGCCAAAACAAAAACGCCCGCTGAACCAGCGGGCGTTTTGTACGACAGCGACTAAACGCTGATTTATTTCTTAGCTTTCTTTTTCTGATTCAGATGGCTGTGCGCGCCCGCACTTTTGTGGCTGTGGCTTGAGCCGTCTTCATGCATGTGAATGCCCGAGTCATACCCCGAGGTGTCATAGGTATCGTCCGGGAACTCGAAGTCATGCGGCAAGTGGTTATGCTCGTTGGTGAGGATCCACTGGTACAGCGCAGGCTTCATACGCGCCAACTTGGCAGCGGCGCGATGATGGTTTTCTTCTGGCGACGAGAACGGATCGTGGTGGAAGTAGTTGTGCAGATCACCATCCGTACGGCCGATGGCCAAGATGCCCAGGTCAGACCGGAAGCAGCCGTGGTTGATGTAGGCCGGACGATAGAAGTAGCCGCCCGTGGGCAGATCGCCGAACTGCATCATCCAGCTTGTACCCCAGATGTGATAGGCCTCTTCCGCGACGTCGTGATAGCTGATGTTGTCCTGCCAGAAGCCGGGCGTCATGCAGTACAGGAACGTCATCGCGAAGGTCTTGGGATCAAGGTGCAAGATCTTCAACAAGCAGCCCGGTGCCGTTTGCGGGAACAACGTCGGCACCTGCCAATCCATACCGAAGTACGAATCAACCATCGTGCGCTTCTGTGTTTTGTCGGCCTTGTCGTGATCTTCATCCGACTCGGTGAACGACGGCGGACCGAAGTTGTAGAACACCAGGGCCAGGCAGCCTTCGTCGGTCGACATGGCGGGCAGTGAGGTGCCGGCTGGCGCGAAAATGTAGGTGCCTTTTTCGCAGCGCTTATCGCCAATCATCAAATGGCCTTCCTGCAGGAAGATTTCCATTTCCGAGTTGGCGAAGCCGGGCGGCTGCTTGAAGCCGGCGTCGTACTGCACCGTCATGGTGCAGGCGCCGGTTTCCTTATCCATCGAGAGCATCTTGTACTGAATGCCCTTTCTGAAGCCGGGCAAGGTCAGTTTCTTGAAGCCAACGTCACGATCAACAAACGGTTCGATATGTGGGCGCGCCATGGAGCATCTCCTGAAAGCCGCGGCCCTTGATAAAGGCGCGGCGAATGGAACAATCGCGGATTAGAAAATCACCTGCAAAGGTCTTCCATCGCGGGGACGGATTTCCTCTTTTGGGATGACGCGCTTCATGCCAGCGTGAACGTGGTAGCCGCGCGTCTGGATGCGATGCAGGAATTCCTTCACCCACTTCTCACGTTGCGGGGTCAGGGCTTCTTGCTCCTGGACGATCTTGTTGTAGCGCTCGAGTTGTTCAGTCAACTCCTGCTTCACGAAGGCCAGTTCTTCCTTCGTCAATTTGGGACGGACATTGCCCGTAATCGTGGTGCTTCCGAAGCTCATGTGTGCTGCTCCTGTTCTTTGTTCAGTTAGCTAGCAAGCAAAGCGACGCCGGCGAGGCCGACCGCACCGCCGGTGATGCGAAGGACCGCAGGCGTAAGACGTGACTTCAAGCTGAGGATCGCAACCAAGCCCGTTGCATGCAGGACAGCAGTGGCCGCGATGAAGCCCAAGCCATAGGTGATGCCGCTAATGTCCGCGGGCATTTCTGTGCCGTGGGCGTGGCCGTGGAAAATTGCGAACACAGCCGCAATGGCCATCGATACTGCTAAAGGAAGCGAAGGATTAAAGGCCAGCAAAGCGCCGAGTGCGATGACGGAGAAGGTGATGCCCAGTTCGACCGCGGGAAGCGCCATCCCTTGTGCGCCCAACACGCCGCCCAAAATCATGGCGACAATGAACGACCCCGGCACCAGCCATGTGGCGCGGCCCCCAATGGCCCCAGCCCACAAACCCACGGCCAGCATGGCCAGGAAGTGATCAGCGCCCAATAAAGGATGTGAAAGGCCCGCCATGAATCCGGCGGTGGAACCAGCACCTGTGTGCGCGAATGCGCTGCTGGCCGAGAATGCAAGCAACGTTGCGGCAACGGCTGCAACAGACTTCAACTTCATTGGGTACCCTCCTCGGTAAGCCAAATCTTTGAGTCAGGGCGCAAGTCTTGCCCTGCTCCACGCAGGAAGCATAACCAACTTAACGAGTCCGCCTCAAGCACTGGTTTTCACAAAAGAAAACAAGGATTTGATAAATATCAAATCGTATACCAGACGGACGTTTTCAGGCGATATGTCCGTCCACTTCGAGCCCACCTACTTCGATCACGGCGCGCCCCATAACGTGGCGCGCCTCCAGCCGTGCGTGCAAATCTGCGACGTTTGCAAGCGTAACTGTTTCCGAAAGGGGCACACGCCAACGCTTTAACGCGACAGCGTCAATAATGGCGCGGTCGGCAGCGCTGCCGGGCCCCTCTTCGATAGGGGCCAGGTTCATGCCGGCGATGCTGATGTTCTTGAAGATCAGCGTGGGGATGGGGACGGGGGCCGGATAAGTGCCAGCCGTAGCGCCAATATAGACAATGCGGCCCATGGGAGCCGTCAGGTCCACATTCTTTTCAGCGTTGGGCCCGCCGTTGCCGTCCAAAATCACATCGACGCCTTTTGGAGCAATCGCTTTGACGTGGTCAGGCCATGCAGATTGCAAATAGTCGAACACATGATCGGCGCCAAAGGATTTCGCATAAGCGACTTTGGATTCGCCCGCGCAAAGGCCGATGACCGTGCAGCCCGCATCCTTGGCAATTTGAATGGCCATAATGCCAACCGCACCGGCAGCGGAATGAATCAGCACCGTTTCGTTTTTTTGAAGGCGCCCGGCTTTATATAAAGCGTGCCATGCGGTGAACGATGCGCCGCGATAAACACAGCCGGTTTTCAAATCAATCCGATCATCGAGTTTCAGCAGCGTATTAGCCTCATTAAGGGCGTATTCGGCATACCCGCCAAAGCCTGACCGCGCGATAACGCGCGTGCCGATCAGGCTTTTGTCGACGCCTGCGCCCACCGCCGCAACAACGCCGGTTTTTTCCAAGCCCGGCGTGAAGGGCCACGTGATCGGGAAAAAATTGATTTTGCCGCTTCTGGCCATCGCATCGATGGGGTTCATGCCCACATAGGCCACTTTAATAAGCGCCTGGCCATCGCCTGGAACCGGCACCGGCACATCGCGCAGCACAAAACCGGCAGGGTCGCCCGGTTTGTCGATTTGCAGCGCGCGCATCATCGTGGGCATGCTCACGTTCAGCGCTCCTGGAAGAGATGCATCAAAGCACCCGAGCCGGGATTGCGCACGATCATCGCACGCACGGCGCCAAGGCCGGGCATATCGATCTCAAGCGGTGCTGAAAATGTCTCGGCCCCGACAGCCGCACAGGCCGCTGCCACCTTATCCAGCGACGGCACACAAAAACTTTGCGCGAGGTAGCCGATGTTGGGCGGCACGGCCAAATGCAGTTTATTCGGTGCGGCATAGTTCAGCGGGTGCGACAGTGCCACTTTGCCGAACTGATGGCGGCCTGCAACGAACGTGGCCCGCGTTTGTGCACCCTGCGGGCGGCCCAGGAAGTGATTGGTTTCAGGCTTGCTGAGAACATCGTCGATCTGCACTTGCATGCCCAAAACGTGCGTATAAAAGGCCAGCGCTTTTTCGTGGTCGATGATGCTGTGAGAGGTGGTGGCCACCTGGCTAAAGCCTTGCGGCGATTTGCCCAGCGCATCGACTTCTTTTTTCAGGCGGCCAATGGTGCTGTTTTGATCGCCCGTCAACTCCACAAGGTTGATCGCCAAGCCATCAGGCCCGTCAAACAGCACCTCAATCGGCATACCGGCCTTGGCGCTGACTTCATACCCAACAGGCTCGCTCCAGAAATCAAACCCCTTGGCTTGCAGGTCGCGCGTGGTGGCGCGGATATCATTCACATAGAAATTCAAGTTCCAGAGTCCACGATACGTGCGGTCGCCCTTTTGCGGGATCGTCACGCGATCTTTGGCGTTGAATTCCAGCGCCAGCACTCGGCCGACCTTTGGGCCGAGGCCAGGCGCATTATGCATCCCGAACATAACCGCTGTGGCCGAGGCGCCCTTCGGCAATGCGAAATGTTTTTCGAAAGCGCTGCCAGACCACGTGACAGCATCAGATGCATCCAGCCCGATCACATCGCGGTAGAACGTTGATGCCGTTTCGATGCTGGAGACACCCAAAATCGCCATGGCCAGCGGCGCACCCGCTGTTTCCGACACAAAGACCATCACTAACGACCCAGCTTGTTGGCAATATCGCGCATGCCCACGATAGCGGTTTCAAAGCCTGGTGTTTGCGTTGATGTCGTCATGTACGCCAGGTGAATAGGGCGCGTGAACTCGGGCGCCTTGATGCGGTGAAGCTTGCTTCGCCTTAAGTGCGCGCGCGCCATGCGTAACGGAAAATACCCGGAGCCGCCGTTCTCAAGAATGTAGCGCATCGCCAGCGGACCGTGGTTGACGGTCACCAGCGGCGCATCCATGCCTGGATAAGCCGCCGAGTGATCCACCAGAAAATCTGCCCCCCAATCCACCAGCACGTAGCCCGGGTCTTGGCCTGGTTTGGCGGCAGCGTCGGTCGAGACATAAACCAGGCGCTCGGTCAGCAGCGTTTCCACCACCATGCGCGAGCGGTTCTGCGGCGCGTACATGACCGCCATGTCGATCATGCCTTCCTGCAAGCGCTGCGATAAGCGGTCGGGCATGCCCACTTCGGCACGCACGGCGGCATCGGGCACGGCTTTGCGTAAATACGGCAGCAACTTCAGAATAAAGTGCTCCCACAACGTGAACTGCCCGCCTATTCGGATCAGCCCCCGCAGGCCCTGCGGCAGCGCCACCTCGTGCCGGGCTTGCTCCCAGGCACGCAAGATCACTTCCGCGTTTCTCTGGAACTGCATTCCCGCCTGCGTGGCCAACACGCCGGCTTTAGAGCGGGTGAAAACCGGGCGGCCCAAGGTGTCTTCCAATTGCTTGATGCGCGCCGATACCGTGGACTGGGTCACGTTCAAGCGGTCTGCGGCAATCTTGAAACTGCCGGTTTCCAGGATCGTCAAAAATGTGCGGGCGACTTCGGTGTCCATGCGGGCGCGATAACGGTTGCGTTAACGAAGGTGTATTTTCACAAAAAAATTATACCTGAAATACGTTATATCGGAGACTCAACTAGGCCTCTCGTTTTAAATTGGTCTTTCAACCGGCAGTGAACGCTTGGGGTCAAGCGGCACACATCCTTAAACGGCTTATTTTAGGCACAACTCTGGTTAGGACCGCCCTGGGCGACCGATGAAAGAATTGGCCACCTTTATCGAGATCGATGCAAAGCCCGACGTAGTGTGGCGGCATATTGTGTCGTTCCGCAATTACGCCGACTGGAACCCGTTTATCACTGCCATCGAAGGCCACCCCCTTCTCTACAGCAAGCTGCACATGACCTTGCGGCTGAAAACCCAGGACGGCCGCAACCAAGCCAACCACACCATTAGCCCGCGCATCGTGAAGTTCGAGGATGAACACGAAATTCGCTGGGAGCATGGCGCGTGGTTCACGTGGCTGCTCACCGTTGAACACTGGCTGCGCATCACGCAACGCAAAGGCGGCGTGAAAGTGCACCAGTGCATGCGCGTGGAAGGCTTGCTGACCACGGTGATGAAAGACGACTACTTCGAGATGTTCAAGGATGGCTTTCACGCCATGAATAAAGCGCTGAAGCAGCGCATTGAATCCTTGGAAGCGCCTGTAGCCATTCGCGCCGCGGAATAAAGCCCTTCAATCGCGCCTTGCTTTATTCTCTGGCGTCATGCCGCACGAGATAGCGGTAATCATAAAGCGGGCGAAAGCCCATA
>JAEUKL010000328.1 GCA_016793005.1 Rhodospirillaceae bacterium
GTGGCGTCAACAAAGTGAAGGGCTGGTTTCATGGCAACCGCGATGATGATTTGGATATGACTGGCGTCGGCCCCGTTATCACAACACGTCGTCCTGAATCATTGTTACCAAAGGAGAATGACCACAACACTTCATCAAACGAAATCGGTGGTTTGATGTTTGCTGGTGATCAGTTTGATCGATCAGCCTCTGTACGTGATAGATATAATGATCGTGTTTCGGGATTAAGCGATACACTGGAAGATAAACGCATACGCGAGAATATTCGATTTGATGAACGAGCGAATACGCCAGTTCTGGTTCGCGGCATACTAGATCGCTACAAACCACTTTCTCACCGAACAGATGAACAACTAGCTAAACTTCATAGCCCCAATAAAACAAGCACTTCTGTCAACTACACCGGTAAAATTGCCAAAATGCTTGGGCCAGCGGGAGTGACAGCCTCTGCCGTTCTCGGGGCCGAGCAAATTGCAAATTCAGATGATAAGGTACGTGAAGCCTTCGGCGTTGGCGGATCGATGCTTGGGGGCACGGTTGGTGGAATTGGCGGGGCGACTGCCGGTACATTTATTGCGCCTGGCGCAGGAACTATTATCGGTGGTGTAGGTGGTAGTATGGCTGGAAGCGCCTATGGCGAACAACGCGGATATGATTTATATGATGGCATCGGAAGAAAGTTCGCACGCCGAGGCCCATAGACATGGCTAAACAATCGCTGACATTTTTGAAGCGTGTGATTGGCTTATTAATAACCGCAGCCAAGTCTGTTTTTTCATATCTGAGCGAATCTCGCGCTACTTATGCTTTTAAGTATGATGAAACAGAAGTTATGATGTTACGAAACGATGTGCCAGTCGCTCGATTATTATGGCAAGACATCACTACTGCTGCGCTGTGGCAGACCGATGCGGTTACAACAGAATGTGATAATCTGGGCCTCTATAATAATGTAGGAAAAGGCCTCTCAATTAGTGATTTTAGTCCCAGCTTCCATCCTCTTGTTGACTATATTGATAGTCGATTCCCCGGATTTGAGAAAATATTTCGCGAATACTCTGCGCATGCCAGCGGAAAATGGGGTGATGTGTTGCCGCTTCGCATAGCACTAATGCTTGGTGAAACACCAAAAATTATTTCGGACTCGGTAAAGGCTCAAACTGAGTAGCACGGTGAAATTTTTTAACGCGCTTTAAGTCAAGCTTCTTGCGCTGCAGGTTCGAGGTGCTGATGCAGTTGCCGAAAAACTGCTCGCCGCCGAAGATGCCAAACACAGTGCTCCTGTTCACCCCAGATAAGACTGTTTTGCTTGGTGGGAAACAAACAAGCGCTGTTGCGGTGAACCCCATACCAACCTCATAACAACGTGTCGCGCGATGTGATGCGATTCGATAGGCGCCCGCCACGTATAAAACGCGGCGGGCGTTCGCATTTTAGAAGGGGCGCGCTTTGGGGCGGACCCTATTTCATTCAGTATTTGAGAGAGACCATGCAGGTGAATGCAAATGCAGCGCCGCATTTTATACATGCGGCTTCTCCGCAATATCGCCTCTATGCGCGTGATGCGGCAGCCAAAACATCGACCTATGTGAAGGACGATCCGCGTACGCAGATCCGCACATATTTGATCTTTGAGGCTGACGGCACGATCAAGGTGCGCAAATCCCAACGCGTTGATGCGGTGCTGGACCTGAACAAGGACCAGGCCAACAGCTTTTCGGGTTATCGCGGTAAGGATTGGGTGTGCACATCGCGTGTGCCGCTGCTCGAGTGGAACAAGCTGCTGGCGGCCAGCGGCGGCACGCCGGGTGTGGATGCGGATTATGACCGCGAGAAGATGCGCAAAATCTTGAATGACGGCGATTACCGTGCGTTCAAAACCGTTCCTGGCCGCGTTTAATCAATGAAATGGAGGCCGCATGGCCATCGATAATTACAACAAGCTTCAAGCGGCTCTTGCCGATACGATAAACCGTGATGACTTATCGGCTGACGTGACGGCCTTCAGCCCGGCGCAGATCGACGGCGCCATCAAGCGCGCCATTGCCTACGCTGAGAAAGCCATACAGCGCGATATTGTATCGCGTGGCGGCATCAAGCATATGGAGACTGTGAAGAACACGCTGGCGACCACCGCTGGGCAGGAAACGCTTACATTGCCAACTGATTTTTTGGGCGTACGCGTACTGGCCATTACGGCCGACCCCATGCGGGTGCTTGAGTTCGTTGATCCCAACACGTTGTTTATTCAATACCCCAGTGCCGCTACGGGTGCGCCAGAAAAATACACGCTTGTCGGTGCAAATACGGCCTATCTGCGTCCGGTGCCGGATCGGGCTTATCCCTTGCGTCTCATCTATACCGCGGCATTGCCGGCATTATCGGTCGAGCAAGCCACAAACTGGTTGTTATTGAATGCACCTGATTTGTATATCGGCGCGGCCATGCTGGAGTTGTGCATCTACCTTGAGAATGATGACAGGCTGCAGTTCTGGAAAATGTACTACGACGAGCGCATGACGGCGTTGTTGGGCGATGACAAAAATGCGCGCTGGTCGGCTGTTCCAGTAAAACCAAGCGTGCAGGTGGCCCTTGCCTAAAGGACAGGGTAGTGCAGGGTTGCGGGCACCCGTCGCGGCGCCGACCTGGGTGCACAGTTTCGTTCGCGACGTCGAAGCTTGGGTGGAGACGCAGAAACGCGGGCCATTCGCATTAACAGTGTATTCCATCGCGGCGCTGCCTGATGCGGCCGATTTCCCCTTTGCGCTGATCGGCCTCAGCGATGGTACAGGCCATAAGCATGTGGCTATCTCCGATGGAATGGCCTGGTATTACATGGACGGTAGCGCGGTTTAGCGCGGCACAGTTCTATTTCATTTTTTATTGAGGCAAAAACACCATGGTGGACTCCGCCACGGCGCGCTTTGGCGCGCGCAAACAGTCCTTGGGTTCGAATGTAAACACCTGGGGCGATACAAAACTGAACGACGTGCTTGATTTGTTTGATCGCGGTGCGAAGGGCTACCAAGCCATCCCCATGACAGGCGGCACCACGCTGACGTGGACGACATACGCGACAGCGAACCAAGGCCAGGTCCAGACGGTAAAGCTGACCGGGACGCTCTCGGCTGAAGCGAACCTGATTATTCCCAGCAAAGAGTGGGCGTTTACGGTTATCAACGCCGCCGGGCATACGGTAACAGTGAAAACCAGCGCCGGTACCGGGGTCGCCATTCCCACGGGCTACCAGGCGGCACTGTATTGTGATGGTGTAGACGTCGCCAATGCTGCTGGGTCCGTCATCGGCGGTGCGTTGCGCGTCCTTGGCGCCGTACGTGTTGATGGGCGCATTTCCAACGTCGAGGCCGCTGCTGTGGGGACGGACGCGGTTAATAAATCGCAAATGGATGTCGCTATTGCGTTGGCCAGCACAAGCACAACACCGGGTACGGCGCGTGTCAGCTCAACCGACACGACGGCAAAGTTCTTGGACACCGCTCTGGCCGTTTCTGGCGCACTGAGTAAGACGCTTAACAACCCCGGCGAAAATGAAACGCTTACTCTAAGTGTCTCTGCCGCAACAACCGGCAGCGATGGCGCTATGACAGCGGCGCATGTGAAGGCACTTGCGGCGTTGGGGGGCACAGCGATTACGGTGTCATCGGGCACGACATCGGGGGTTGCTTTCCAGCGCTATCGCATGACGGGGTCGGCAACGTTAACGCTGCCGACCTTCGCGGCCGATGAGTTCATCGTCGTCGAATTCGCAGCCACCAACGGCACGCTACAAACCATCGCCCGCAACAGCCAAACCATTGATGGCGTGGCTGATAACGATGTCTCTGCGCGGTATGGCGATGTTGTGCTGTACCGCTGCGCCACGCCTGGCGCCGTGACGACCCAACATATTTCCCTTTTACCCAACTAGGATTTTTCCATGACTCATATTGCGCAAAAGTACGGTGGCGGTAGCGGCGGCTTAAGTGTGATCTACGAATGGTTCAGCACCGTGGGCAGCCCCATCAGCTTGACGGTTCCCAGTTGGGCCCGCAGCGCCTTGTTTATCGCCATGGGGGCAGGCGGCTCGGGTGCTGCGTGCACGTCGGCTAACGGGCGTTCTACAGGTGGCGCGGGCGGCGGGTTTTCCCTGGCCGTGACGCCCGTGATTCCCGGCGAGACGCTGACCATTACGATCGGCGCAGGCGGGGCCGACGTGACGGGGGTGAGCAATGGCAATACCGGTGGAACGACATCGATTGCATCGACGCTCACCACCATCAGCGCCACTGGTGGCGCCGGGGGGACGCAAGCCACGTCAGGTTCGCTCAGTGCTGCGGCAGGTGGCACAGGCTCGGGTGGCCAGATCAATACGTCCGGCGGCGCTTCAGGCACCACCACGACCAACCCTTGCGTGGCGGGCGCCGGCTCACCCGGTTCGCACTACGGCAATGGGGCAGCCGGCGGCAATGCCTCGCATGTCGGGTCGGTGGCGGGTGCTGCATCGCTGCGCGTGGCGGGTGCAAGCGCCGCCGCAGGAAATCACGCCTGTGGCGGCTCAGGTTTGGGTGGAGCCGGTTCAAGCAGCGACAGCTCTTCTGCTGCGGCAGGTGGTGGCAGCAGAACGGCTGCCAGTGGCGCAACACCAGGGCTGGGCATGCAGCCGACGGCAGCGATGTGGACCGGCGTGGCCGACATTCCAGCGATTTTCCTGCGTGCTTTTGGTGCGGGTGGGCAAGGGGCTGTTTCGACCTCATCGACGGCGACGGGCTCCAACGGTGAACCGGGCGGGGGTGGCGGGGCGGCAGTAACAAACACTAGTGGGACTACTACCACGGCAGGAAAGGGCGGGTTTTTTGCTGGCGGTGGCGCAGCTGCGACCAATGCAACGTCGCAGAGCGCTATAGGTGGCGATGGTGGCGCATTTGGTGCTGGCGGCGGAAGTTCCGGGACAACGTCCGGCCAAATTTCTGGCGGACGCGGGGGAAATGGGGCTGGGGGCGGTGGCACTTCGGCAGCGAATGGCGTCGGCTCTGCCTCGTCGGGTCAAGGTGGTGATGGCTACGCTTGCGTGATATTAGCTATATAGAGATTCACCCTCTGGCAGCAATGCTGATCGTGTAGGCCTAGACATAGGAAACAGGTGCGAGTTGGCTCCGTCTGACAAAACGAATACAAATGAACTGAGAAATGTGGAGAATTCTGCATTGGCAGATGATCCTGCTTCTCTAAATCGACTCGGTATCTGGTACGTCAATGGTGAGAACGTTGCTAAGGACGTGCGCAAGGGCGTGGTGTACATCCGTCGTGCGGCTGAGTTGGGTCATATCGGGGCTCAGTTCAATATGGCCAATCTCTACAATCACGGCGTTGATATTCCTCAGGAAGAAGCCGAAAGATGTGCAGAGCGGGCAGCTAAGGCCGGGGACGTACATGCCCAATTCCTCTTGGGGTCTTGGCTGCAAACGCGGTCACCTGCCGCGGCAGCCAATTGGCTGGAGCAATCGGCCCGCAAAGGGCACGCCCGCGCGCAACTGATGATTGGTGAAATGTATTTGCGGGGCCAAGGCGTACCGCGAGACAATAAGCTTGCGAAGTTCTGGTTGGCGCACGCCATCGAAGCTGGTGATGCGGAAGCGCAGCGCCTGGGGTATGCGAGACCGTCGCAGCGACACCTGCAGAGATCTAAAGAGGATTCGCTCAAGAAGATGGTGCTGAACGGCAGCGGAGCTGCAGCACTAACTTACGCGAAGCTGCTATGGCAGTATCTTGAATTTGATGAAGCTATTGCCATGTATCTCCTTGCTGCAGAAGGTGGTCGGGGCGAAGCGATGGCGATGTTAAGTGACCTATACAGGCGCGGCGTAGCGGTGAATCAAGATCAAGCTTTGGCGGATGACTGGCTCATTAAGTCCGTTGATGCCGAAAACTTCAGCCAGTAACATCACGGTTTCGGCGCTAGCGCAGCAACTTCTTTTTCCATGTACAATTCGACAAACAAATTGCCGATGATTTTGAATACTTTTTCTCGGACATGACGGGCATCTTTGTCGTCTTCTCCGAATGAACGTTCTACGTGGCAGCC
Organism: Rhodospirillaceae bacterium; assembly: GCA_016793005.1. Lineage (GTDB taxonomy): Bacteria > Pseudomonadota > Alphaproteobacteria > Rhodospirillales > Rhodospirillaceae. Next base: position 6,083 of record JAEUKL010000328.1, read on the forward strand.
GAACCAAGTCACGATTTCGTACGAGGGCCAATAGAAGATGTTGGCTGCTTCCCTGTTTTTTACACTCTCCAATGCTGTGCGGAGTACGGCTTTAGACAGCGTATTGGCTGGCACGGCGGGAATGCTGTAACGCGTTCCGGCAAGTGGAACAGGCGATAGCGTCATAATAATTGTGGCGTTCGGACGCACAGATTTGATTTTGTCTATGCAGCGCTGAATCGCCTCCTCGTTTTCCTCAACTGTCGTTTGACGCATATAGTAACCCGCGTCTGACTTGATGATGCTTGTCGACGGCAAATTCTCAAAAACTTGGGGCGGGGCAGCTATGAATTCATGATTACTATTAAACCAGCACAGCGACATACCAAAGGTGATGATGTAGACATCTGCTGATAAGAATTCGGATATCGTTTGTTGGGTTAAGTTTTTTTCTAGCTTTGCATCACCCAGAAAACCTGATGATACAGATTGCCCAGTAAACAGCGATAAGTACTGATCAAGGGCAAACGCCGAATTAGAAGTTTCGGCCATCGGAACTTCGACTACCTGAAATCCGCTACCACGCATAACGTTGGAGATCTCAGCCGCGAAACATGATCCAACGGACGCAATTTTGGTTGCGCGCGATATGAATGGTTCGGCCGGCGCATAAGTACCAATAATCGTTTTTTCAATCACCCGCTTGATGGCCGCGCTTTCGGGCGTAATCAGCGCGCGTGGAAATGCAGAAAGGTATGCCATTTTACGTTGGTCCAAACGGTAGGTTGCCGTATCATTCGCGTAAGGCAGATATCTAGCACAGGTGCCGTTCTTATTTCGAGGTCTCGACTAAGTTTATCTGCGGCATGCTGGCCGGCTGGACGTTCAAAAGCGGGGCGCGTTTGCCCGACCAAACTTCAGCACTGACGAGCGTCGTATTTTCCATGAGGGCCGAGTATGCCGCGGCGGGGTATTTTTGCCAGTAAAGGCCCAATGCCTCAGAGTCTTGCACGATGAAAAGATTCTGCAATGCGGCCAGGCTATCGGCGACGTCGTTTTTAAGGGTGCGGCCGACAGCCTGTGCAAATCCGCGAACCAGGATCACTTCGGGGCGGCGGCAGGCATCTGTCATGTGGGCGGTTGACCAGTACTTCGCCACATCTTCGGCCAACCCATAACAGAAAATATCGGATGCGTGGTACAGTGGTGCTAGCAGTGTGAACAAGTCACAGATCACGAGGCGTCCGCTTAAGTTTGGCGCGCGAGCGGCCTCGGGTCGTTCAGCATCAATCAGCGCTGACAGGGTGCCCAGAACGTTGGGGGCGAGAAAAGCGATATCGGTGCGGGTGACGAGGATGCGCTTTGCCTGTAATTCACATGCGCGCGCCACGCCGGCGGCAGCGCAGGCAATCTGGTAGTTGATGTTATTGCTGCCGGGCATATCCGGTCGATCATTCAACACTATATCATCAACATAAGGGCCGAGTTGGTTGAGCAGGCATGAGTCTGTACTACGCCACGTCGACAGTACAATAGCGCAGTTTGGATATGCGGCCCTGTTGTACTTGATCGTATCCATAAAGCGCGGTTCGACGGCGCCACGGATCACGATGATGTTGTCGGTGCTATACGGGCGAGCGACTGGGAGAATGCCCGCTAGTTCAGCAACGCGTTTGCTGTGTTGGATCGCGGACCGCTCGAGCACACGAATAATTGACGCGGTTTGTGTATCAGGGGCTGAGGCTTTGGCTTTATCAAGATATGATAAGGCCGCAGCGGTTTGATTCTGACGCAGAAGATTCTGTGCAAGTCGTGTATACAACGGCGCTGGCGGTTGGTCGCTTGCAAGCGACTTGCGCCATAAGTCTTCTGCTTCCCCAACCGCGCCTTCACGTTCGAGCGCATCTATCTCCTTCAAGCGTGCTTCAGTATCGTCGCCGATTAATTCGAAGCGAGTTTTGCGAACGGCAGCGGCTTCGTCAGCGCGGCCATACAGTGACAAAAGATTGGCGTAGATCAGCCCGGTATCGGCAATGCTATTGGGGTCGAGCGCCTTTGCCTTTTCGCAGGCGGTCAGCGCCGGGCCTGATTGCCCAGCGGCGAACATGGCGCGTGCGTATACAGCCCACATTTTTGCATCGGATGGGGCTAGTGCAATCAACTTTTCGCAGAGCGTTTGCGCTTGTTCGGACTGTTCGGCATGCCCTAAGGCAATAGCCAAATCAGCCTGAAGTCGGTGGACGGTGGCCGGCGTAAGCGATGACCCCAACTGTGTCAGCGCTTTGTGGAGGACATGAGCCGCATTGAGCGGCGCATGCATGGCCATCCACGCCTGACTGAGATGCTCAAAGAAAGATAAGTCAGGATTGAGGCTTGCAACTGCTGCGCTGAACGCGGCCTTGGCCAAGTTAACGCGCATTGCTTTGCTGTAGATCAGCCCCAGGGTGTCCTGCGCCCATCCAGAATTCGGGTGTACCGCCAAATACGCACGGCACTCAGATTCCGCACCAGCGATGTCGCCGCTCCGCGCACGGTGCAGCACCGCGTTGAGTTCAGGTGGTCGCGATAGCGGCTGTGCGGCTTGGGTAGCGGTCATGTGCTGGTTGGGATCATGCGCGGCGTTTTATCGTCAGCGTTCTTAGCCGCCCGGCGCGGGGCAGGCAACTGCGGTAGTTTCAAATTCATCGAAAGGTTTTTCTGTGCCCTACACCAAAATGGCCTTTTCGCCAGGCGTTTATAAGGATGACAGCCCGCTGGACGCCGAAGGCTTTTTTATCGACAGCGACAAAGTCCGCTTCGTGCGCGGAAAGGCGCAAACTATTGGCGGCTGGGAGCGTGCATCGACGTCGACCATTACCGGTTTATGCCGGGGCCTGTGGACGTGGGGCGATGCGGGTCGCAACCCATTTGCGGCGTTTGGCACTCACCTTCGCCTTCACGCCATGGATGCGGATGGCACTGTGTTCGACATCACACCGGTCGTGGCGCGTGGCCAACTGGCAAACCCGTTTAGTACCGTGAATGGATCTGGCGTTGTAACGGTGTCACATACAGCCCATGGGCTTATCACCGACCAGAAAGTTCAATTTTCTGGTGCCTCGGTGATCGGCGGCCTTGCTGTTGAAGGCGCCTTCATTGTGGCGTCCGTACTGGACGCCAATAGCTATACTGTGATCCACGCGACTTCAGCGACATCCACGGCCGGACCCGGCGGTGGTTCAGCCGTGGACTATGCCTATAGTTTAGCACCTGGCCAAGTCGATGGCTTGGGCGGTTTGGGATTTGGGACCGGCGCTTATGGCTTGGGCACATACGGCAGCCCTGCTGTGGGCTATACGCTCTATCCGCGCACGTGGAGCATGGATAACTGGGGACAGAACCTCATCGCCAATCCACGTGGTGGGGGGATCTACGAGTGGGCGCCGAATACTGTTGATGCCGAACTCCTGACCAACGGCAATTTCAGCACAGCCAGCGGTTGGAGTGCCGGTAGCGGCTGGAGTGTTGCAGGCGGCATAGCAACAGCCAGTGTCAGCAGCAGTGTGATACAGCAGCTATTTACGGCATCGCGTGGGGCCTGGCATGTGCTCCGTTTCGATGTCGCTAACTTAAGTGCGGGGATTATGGCGCCATTCTGGGGATCCACGCCCATCGGCGATGTGATCACGGCCCCCGGCACTTATAAGCAGGTCTTTTTTTGCGGCGGGGGCGGCACACAACTTCTGAAGTTCGTTGGTAGCGGTTTTACCGGCAGCATCGACAACGTGTCGCTGAAGGTTCTTACGACGGCTCATAAAATAGATGGAGCGCCTGATGCCGTGACGAGCATGTTTGTCACATCTGAACGCATCATGGTGGCGTGCGGGGCCCCTGATGCCAGCGGGAACTTCGACCCGCTGCGTGTCGCGTGGTCTGACCAGGAAAATAACCAAGTATGGACACCCGATCCGGCAAACCTCGCGGGGTCATGGGTCTTAAGCCAGGGGACGCGCATCGTGCGCGGGCTTGCTGGGCGAGGTGAAAATCTCGTTTTTACGGACACAGCCGTTTACGCGATGCGCTATGTGCCTGATCCGAACGTGGTGTACCGGTTCGATCTTGTGGGTACAGGGTGCGGCCTGATGGGGCCCAATGCCGTAACACAAGTTGCCGGCGTGTTCTATTGGCTGACGCCGACCGGCGAATTTTACATGTATGATGGAAGCGCGCCGCGACCGTTGCAATCCACCGTACGCCGCTACGTTGCCAACAACTTGGCTTGGGTACAACAAGACAAGGTCTTCGCATTTGCGCTCGCAGCCTGGGGTGAGGTGTGGTGGCTGTACCCGGATCAAACCGACGGGAACGAGTGCAGCCGGTACGTTAGTTACAATACCCTTGAAAATTCCTGGGCAGTAGGAACGTTTGACCGCACGGCTTTCATTGACGCCGGTGTTTTTCAATATCCCTTAGCCCTAGGTGCAGACGGGCGCATTTGGTTTCATGAAAAGGATGCGACTGAAGACGGCGCCCCTCGGGCATGGTCGCTGGCCAGCGCATTTTTTGATATTGGCGATGGTGATGCGCACATGAACATTCTGGGCGCTTATCCAGACGCGGAGGATTTACGCGGCGGCTACAAAGTAACCGTCAACACAAAACATAAAAACCAGAGCGGCGAGGTACAACGCAGTTTTGGGCCTTTTAACGTAACGCAGAGTACCGGAAAAATCTCGATCCGCGCTGTCGGGCAGCATGCGCAGGTACGGTGGAGCGGTTTCGATGCGCCGTCCTTTTTCCGTATGGGCGCGTTCCGGCTTGATATGAAACCAAATGGCAGGCGCCGCTAAATTTTCGATGACCGTGATGATCAGTCAATCATATGTACCTACGCGAGCCGATCTTAGCTCAGCCTGGATACGATGCCGTCGGTGGTTGCTTCCAGCTCTAGCGCAGTGCGAAGGGACTTATACTGAAGACGATATTCTCCGCGGTATTTTAACGTCTCAATATTTGTTGTTTGAAGGCCATGTATCTGCCGCAGTGACATACGTTGAGCAATTTCCAACACGGAAAGTGTTTCATATGTTTCTAGCAGGTGGTGACTTGGCGGAATTACAGGCCATGGAGCTTGATGTTGCAGCTCAGGCAAAGGCAGCCGGTATTACGCGCATGGAAATTTCAGGGCGTCGCGGCTGGTTGCGATCACTGCCGGGTTACCGCGAACTCTGCACCACATTCATCAAGGATATTT
>JAEUKL010000345.1 GCA_016793005.1 Rhodospirillaceae bacterium
GAAACAACCATATGGCTGGCGAACCACCGAACGGCGCGGCCGCCCCGGATGCAGTCATGCGCACCGGCCGCCCGCTGACCTCAATCTTGGGGTGGACGGCGCTCGTCGCCGTCATCAACTTGCTCTACATCGCAGTACTGATCCCTGAAACGCCCATGGGTTCGCCAGGACGTGCGGTTGTCGACAAGCTGCACATGTCATGGGGTATCGTGGCCTTCGTTCTGGTGGTGACGCGCCTGGTGCTGTGGCTGAAACATCCACCACAACCAGCATCGGGTATGAACGCGACGGCTTTCGGTGTGTGCCGCGATATTTCGCTGGCACTGTATCTGTGTGTTGTGGCCGACGCATCTATTGGCCCGGTGCGTGCCTGGGCCGAAGGCTACACAGTCCCATTCTTCAATATCACCACGTTGCCGTCGCTGCTGGCGGCGAAGTACGAACTGCGCGTCGTCGCCGGTTACTTCCACAGTGCCATCAGCTTTTTCATCACGGCGATGATTCCCATTGGGGTTGTCACCTCGATTGTGCTGGGCTGGCGCACGCGTACGCCGTTCTACAAACTGTTTCCGGTGTAGCGGCTATGTTGTCTTATAATCCAGTCATCAAATGGATTGTGCGCGGCCTGATGTTGGCGATGTTTTTAGGATGCCTCTATATGCCCTATGCCATGTTCGGTGTGTTGCCGATGTTTACGTTCGGCAACGAGTATGCGGCGGCCGAAGATGCCCTGCAGAAAGATCGGCAAGGTGATGCGATTGTGCCGGCCAAAATTTCCGATGACATGGTGATCGGAGAGGGAAAGCCCTTCGTATCAGCCGAGGAACTGGCGCAAGCCAAGAAAGATTGGATGTGGTGTGGATTTTGCCATTACACCGCTGCCGATGCACCGCATCGGATTGGCCCGAACCTGAATGGCATCATCGGCCGGCGCGTGGGAAGCAAAGATAAATACTTTTACACCGAGCCTTTTCGTGCTGCGGCGAAAGCCGGCACGATCTGGACCGAGGAGAGTTTGAATGCTTTCATTGCGGACCCCGCCGGTCTGTACCCCGGCAACCGGATGCGCTACGCGCCCGTGACGGACCCGGCGAAGCGGGATCGCATTATTAAGTATCTCAAAGCCTATACGCAGTAGCTGGAACGCGTTTGTTGGATCGATAAAGGAGGTCCCCACATGTACATGAATTACTGGTACGTCGCTGCTCAGTCGCACGAAGTGACAGATAAACCGCTAAAGGTGCGCATGCTGGGGCAGAACTTTGTCGTGTTCCGCGACAGCCAAGGCAAAGTGCACTGCCTGCACAATGTCTGCACCCACCGCGGCGGGAACTTGGCCGGCGGCAAAGTGAAGGGCGACACGGTCGAATGCCCCTATCACGGCTGGCGCTTCAACGGCGAAGGCGAATGCGTGAAAATTCCATCCATCGGCAAAGAGGGCAAAATTCCAGGACGCACGCGCATCGACAGCTACCCGACGCAAGAGAAGTACGATCTGGTGTTCTGCTTCTTAGGCGATCTGCCCGCGCACGAGCGCCCGCCGATCATGGACATTCCTGAATGGGGCCAAGAAGGCTGGCGCGCGAACCTGCTCTATAACGAGTACAACGCAAGTTACGAGCGAGCGGTGGAAAACACGCTTGATCCGGCGCACAACGAATTTGTGCACCCGACGCATGGTTATTCCGGTGAAAAAGAAACCTACGCCGTGCCCGATTACGCGATCACCGATGTGCCGGATGGCGCGGGCTTCATGATGACCTTCAAGTCGCCGGAGTTGAAGGACAACACCATGAGCAAGTTGCGCAACTTCGCGGGTGACCTTGAAGCAGGCGCCGGCCATGTGGGGCCGCACCAGACCTGGACACAGATTCACATGTCGCCCACCAACTGGTTCCACCAGTACACGTTCCGTACGCCGGAATCGCGCACACGCACCCGGGGTTATCTCATCAACATGCGCAACGCGCTGCTGGACGAGAAGCACGATGAAGCCATTCAAGTGCGCCAGCGCGTCATTCAGGATCAGGACTTGGTCATTCTGGAAGCCATCGAGCCTGCCATTCCCCCGGTGACGAATACCAAGGAAGTACTGATGCCGGCGGACCGCACGGTTGCGCGGTACCGCCAATACACCAAAGAATGGAACGGCAAGGGCTGGCGGATTGATATTGACGCGGTTGAACGTGATGCGGGCAAGGTGGTCTATGCCATTCCCAGCCCGGCGCGCCGCGACAGCAAAGGCTGGGTTATTGACGCTGTGCCGATTGTGCAGACAGCGACGAAGCAAGCTGCGGAATAGCGCTGCACTGCCTCTGGGTTACTCATGGTTACAAAAGTTTAGGTTCATCACTCGAAATGGGTGATGAACGCCGGGCGTGAGTTGGGCTATTTTCGGGCGGGCCGATTTTCGGCCTTAGAAATTCTGTTTGTTCCCGCCTGCATGACCGACCCCGCAGATTTGTCGCAGATTCCGCCGCCGCCTTTGGCCGAAGGGCCGAACTGGCTGAGGCCGTTCTATGCGATTCTGGGGCTTGTCAGCACGGGAACCGGAATTGTCGGTATGTTTGTGCCGGTGCTGCCGACAACGGTATTCCTGATTGTCGGTCTGTGGGCGTTTTCAAAAAGCTCGCGGCGTTTGCAGCTGTGGCTGTGGAACCACCCGACATTCGGTCCAACGCTGCGCTCGTGGCATCTGTATCGCGTGATTCCAATTAAGGCGAAAATTGCCGCAGTGTCGGTTATGGTCTTAAGTCTGGTTGTCATCACTATTGAGGCGCAGTCGTGGCGTATGCCTACGATTTCGGCGGCAGTGATGGCGCCGGTTGCGGCCTGGATCGCAACGCGGCGCAGTTACCCACCACAGACTTAACATTCAACGCCAATAAAAAAGGCGACCTCTGAAGGTCGCCTTCTTGTTTTGGTGCGAGGCGCGATTATTTTGCCGGCTTCGGCTTGTTCTGGCTCATGTACACGGTCCATGAGCTATCATTCGGCTTGCCCCAGGTTTCCGGGCCCGGCGCCTTCAAGAACTCGGGGTACTTTGCTTTCATGTAAGCCAACAGGTTTGCAGGCAGGCTGTTGATCGATTTGCAACGGTTCATGAAGCTGCGATAGAGCACATGACCTTCGGCTTGCCCCATCAGCATCCACGGCAACCAAGGCCCAACGCGCGTCCAGGTGCCAACGTAGTCGACAGCCGTCAGTTCCGGATTTTCAAGGTCGGCCAGCGATACCATGCGCTGGAACATTTCGCCGGTGCGATTGATGGGGCCAGCCGATTCACGCGGCCAAGCATCGGGCTTCATCGGGTTCGGGAAAGCAGCCTGGATTTCAAACATCGAGAAGGCTTTGCCGTCTTGAATGATCCACGGCGGCGTGAACGGGAATGAAACTTTGTGGCCGTCGAATTCTTGCTCGACGATGGGCGACACTTGCGCGTTTACGATCATATTGTTGATCGGCATGACGTCACAAACTTCATTAGTGTAGGGGTTCGTCCACTTTTCCAGGATCTCGCCGGTCTTCACATCGGTGTAGCAAGCGAACTCGCGGTTAAACATGCGGTAGGTATTCGGCCCCACTGTCTCAATGCGTGAAACGCCGACGCCGGTCACGCCCACGAGCGGTTTCAAAGGCTCAACACCGCGGTTGCCATAAATGGTGCCACCGAACCAGCCGATAGATTCCTTCTTCGGATCCAAATCGCTCGTCAGCTTGATGAAGGCTTTCAGGTTTTGCGCCGGGTCCTTGAAGTCGATGGGCTCGCGCTTGGCGGCGGTCTTGGCTTCGGCAGGCCCGGCCATGGCGGCCATGCCAGCGGCAATGGTGCTGGCGCCGGCCATCGCCTTCATTGCGCCGCGTCGGTTGGCGAGCGACTCGACTAAGCTTGAAAATATCATTGTGGTTTCTCCTTGCAGGCTATTGGTGTCGTTGTTTAATCGACCTTGATGGTCATGCGGTCGGGGTGTTCTTTCAGCGCGCGTTCGCGATGCTTGGCCGGAAGTTCGTTGATGGATTTCAATTTCACGCCCGAGGCATGCCAGACGATGTGGCCGGGGCGGTCGCCCATCTCCATCCACTTCGGCCAGGGCATGAACACGGCAGCCGTGAACATGGTGCTGAAGCTTTTGATCTTCTTGTTCAGGAATTCTTCGCGGCGCACGAAATTGGTTTTGCGCTGCATGCGCGGGGCCTGAAGACCCGGCGGATACATGGTCTGATCGTGCAGCCACATGTAATCACCGGCGGCCGTCCACCACATCTTCAGCGGCTGATCCGCGAACTTGTCTTTGGCGATTTTGGGACGGATGCCGTTGACCGAGTATTCAAATCCGCGGCCGGCTTTGCCGCCTTGCACAGCGGCTTCCACTTTGTTGGTCGCGCCCGTGAAAGGGTTTTTATAGTCGTACAAAAATTCATTGGTCTCAGCGTCGGTGAAGAATGTGACCGTGTTGCCGATCATTTCGTATTCGGTCGCTGAGATATGGAGCATGCGGTACATCTCCATGCCTTCGAACTTGAACAGCGGGCGGGGCTGCTCTTCACCCACGCAGGCGTAGATGGTGCCGTTGTAGTACCAGGGGCAGTTCACCTCATCGAGGCTGGCCGACGCACGCACGATGGCGCGCAAATTCTCTTCGGGTGATTCGGGAAGCGCGCTTTCTTTGGCGAAGCTGGTGTCGGGCAAGGCCACCGTGGCCGCCCCAGCGCCTAAGCCCGCGAGGGCAATGCTGCTGATGAAGTCGCGACGGTCGAGTTGGGCGTCTGTATACATTCTTGGCGTTCCCGAAAGATGTAAGCACATTCTTGCGGCGGTATTCTGCCAAAGGGGAGAGCGAACTTACAACTGACCACTCTCCGGAATATTTTTTGTATACAGAGAAGCCTAGTCTTCAGGTCCACAAACAAAAACGGCGGCCCCCTGAGGGACCGCCGTTTTCAAATCTCTGATCGACGTCAGATAGATTAGCCGGCTTTCAAGTTGGTCGCAGCCGTCTTACCGCGTTCGGTCATCAAATCATAGGTGACCTTCTGGCCCTCGTTCAGGGTGTCCAGGCCGGCACGTTCGACCGCAGTGATGTGCACGAACACATCTTTACCGCCGTCGGACGGTTGCACGAAACCGTAACCCTTCACTTTGTTGAACCATTTCACAGTACCGCTAGCCATTAGTTCTCTCCTTGTAGATTGGGAATACCGCGCCTTCCGTGGAAGAAACGGCGTCCGCTCGAATTTTGGGGTTTGCGGTCAGTTGGAAAGCCCTAGGCGCGTACGCGGGTCGGGGTAGCCTACTCAAGCAAGCCAAAACGTCGATGGCACCACTACAAATAGCGGAAACCCTTGGAAAGTCAATCAAATCGCCCCTGTCCTTTGGATTCGCTAAAGAATCCAAAGGGATAGTGATAAGCCTTTAGAGGCCTAAGCTGCCGGGGTTGATCAGGCGCTTTGGGTCCAAGAGCGCTTTGACGGATTTCACCATCTCGGCGTTCCGTGCGTCGCGGCCCTTCATGTAGGGGTAGCTCTTGCCCACTTGCAGGTGCACGGCACCGCAACTGGCGAAGAGTTCACGGATCCCGACACGCATTTCTTCCACCAGTTTGCGCCCCTCGGGGTTTTCCGCGTAGGTCGGCAGCAGACTTAAGAAGTCCTGGGGCAGATAGCGGTCGTGATAGAGGTGGCGTTTGTCTTCCCAATAGAACACCGGCTCGTACAAGAAGCCCGTCGTGCTGATGGTGGTGAACATCGCCGCCGAAACGATTTTATGCTGCTCCATCTGGGCTGCGTACTTCTGATGGAAGGCCATCAGCTTGTCATGGAATGGCTTCACGGCCGAGAAGGGCAGAATACCGTGCAGCGGCACCCAGCGTTCACCGGCAGGCCCCATGATCGGGTACAGCGGCATGAACGGCATGCTGGCCACAACGGTGGGGATGGTGTTGGGCACTTCAACGCCGTGCGGCTCGACGGCGCGGCGTACAGCCGCGGCCAAACTGCGCACATGCGATTCGTCGACACCTTCGCAAATGAAGTGCGCCGAGTATTCGGACTTATCCAGGAAGCTTTTGCCCGCAATTGCCATGCGAATCAGTTTGAAGAGGCCATCGATAGGATTGCGCGCGGTTTTGTAGACGTTGAACGCTGCATCCAGGCTTTGCTTCATGTTGGTGCGGCCCAGCCACGCTTTTTGCAGGCGCGGGTTCAGGCCAAAGCTGTCGGCCACAACGCCTTCCTTGGCGGCGGCTTCCATGCCGGCGGCCATGCCTTCAAAGTTCTGGAAGCCGAATGAGACGGACATCTTCACCGGCGGGTGCTTGATCAGGCGCAGCGTGATGCGCGCCTTCACACCCATCGCACCGGTGTCGTTGGTGAACAGGGCTGAAAGATCCGGCCCGTAGTGGCGGAAGAACGGTGTGCCGTTAGCGGCTGCCGCCGAACCGGTTTTCAAAATTGTGCCGTCCGCCAGCACAACATCCATCGCAAGAACGGAATCCGCCGAAGGACCATAAAGGCTGGAGCCCAACGACACTGAGCCCTGCGACATAGAGCCGCCGACGGTGGCTTTTAACCCTGAGAACGGTCCCCAGAACGGTGTGCGCAAGCCCTGCTTGCTGAGTGTTTCATACAGCTCGGCCCAGGTGGCGCCGCTTTCGACCGTCACGGTCATGTCGCGGGCGTTCACGCTGATTTTGTTCAGGCGGCTGGTGTCGATGGAAATGGAATCTTCGGTAGTGGCGCAGTAGCCGTCCGAGTACGACGCGCCGCCGCCGCGCGGCACGATGGCCACACCTTCTGCGGTTGCGGTGCCGACCACGCGGGCCAGTTCTTCCACAGACCCTGGACGCACCACGGCCAGGGGCGTTTCCATCTGGCGATAGACGTCATGGCTGTAGAATTGACGGTCATCCACACTGGTCAGCACATTCTCAGCGCCGACAGCCTGCACCAGGCGGGGGATCAGGGGGTGGGCGGACACGTCTTTGGGGGCCATGGGCCAAATCCTTTGGTTAGAAATGTGGCCGCATTCTAGAAATCGCGCGCCCGAATCCAAGACGCAGGCTGTGGCCGCCCGCGTCTTGGTCGAGGTGATGTTAAGCCAGGCTCGGCGCTAGGCTACTGACCTGCCTTAATAAATGCCCGAACTTCGGTGGCGAGGCGCTTCAATGACGGCTCGTGTGTATACAGCATGTGGCCCGCCTCGAAGTAACTCATGGTGACCTTCGCGGGATCAATCCCGTTGTTGGCCATCGTCAGTTCCGTCGAGAACATGGGGGTCGCCATGTCGTAGTAGCCGTTAGCCTGATAGACGCGGAAATCGGGGTTTTCGCGCATGGCTTGGCCAAGGTGCGGGGCGACATTTGTATGTGTGGCCCAGCCGCCGCCTTCACTCCACTTCCACTTCGAGCCCGGCTCGCCTTCCAGGATGCGATAGCGGCGGTCGAAGTTCACTTTCAGCACGCGCGATAAATAGTCGTTCACGGTGGTCACATAAGCGCCGACCATGCCGTAGCCCGAGGGATCGTTTTCAAACCGTTCGCCGGCATCGTCGTAGTCCTTGCCGGTGTAGCGGCCGTCAAAACGCCCCACCACTAGGCTGCGATCGCGCAGCAACTGCTTCTGGAAGCGCGGCGCGTCCACACGCATGTCGGCTTGCTCAAGGTAGGTTTCCGACAGGCCCGTGAAGTACGCGAGTTTGGTGATGATCGCTTTACGTTCATCGGGTTTCAGCTTGGTGCCTTTCAGCAGGGCGACCGAGTACTCGTTCACCGCAAAGTCGCGTGCTTGCTGCACGAAGGTCTCTAAGCTTTCCGGCTTCGGCGTGACCTTGTCGTGGAACCATGCGGTTGCAGCGTAGGTCGGCAGATAACCCACGTAGGGCAGATCATTGCCGCGATTGAAATCCGCCGTATGGAAATCAAGTATCGATGAAATCAAAATCACGCCGTTGACGGTGATCCCGTTCCACCCGCCTTGCAGCGACTTGACCAAACGTGCGGCGCGGGTTGTGCCGTAGCTTTCACCGGCAATGTATTTGGCTGAATTCCAGCGGCCGTTTTTCGTAATCCAAATGCGGATGAATTGCGCGATGGAATCGGCGTCCTCCTTCAAGCCCCAGAAGTCTTCGCCTTTGGCTTTGCCCAAGGGAATGGAATATCCGGTGCCAACCGGATCGATGAACACCAGATCCGTGACATCAAGGATGCTCAAGGGGTTATCGACAACTTGATAGGGGGCCGCACCTGCTGGTTTACCATCGCTGGGCACGACAATGCGCTTCGGGCCAAACACGCCCATGTGCAGCCACAACGAGGCCGAGCCCGGGCCCCCGTT
>JAEUKL010000367.1 GCA_016793005.1 Rhodospirillaceae bacterium
ACACAATCAGCATCAGCACCAAGGCCAGTGTGAGGCCCACCGCCGGCGACAACACGATACCGGCAATTGTTTTCAGCAAGCCCGACCAGACAATGCCTGTGGTGCCCGCTTTCGCGGTCCCCGCCCCCACCAGCCCGCCGATCAGTGCGTGCGAGCTAGAGGATGGCATGCCCCACAGCCAGGTCACGATGTTCCAGACAATGGCGCCCGTCAGGGCTCCGAAAATGACCGCCGGGTCGATCACATCAGGGCTGATGATGCCCGAGCCGACGGTTTTCGCGACACTGACGCCGAAGAACAGGAAGGCGATGAAATTGAAAAAAGCCGCCCACACAACAGCTGTGAACGGCTTCATCACGCGGGTGGCCACGACCGTGGCAATGGAGTTGGCGGCATCGTGCATGCCGTTTAGAGCATCGAACAGCAGGGCGACACCAATCAGCGCAATCAGCAGCGGTAAAGAAATCGGATCCATGGACCGCGCCTACTAAAGGTGGCTAATGACGATGCCGTTGATCTCGTTCGCGATGTCCTCGAACCGGTCCATGATTTTTTCGAGTGAATCGTAAATCTCGGTACCGATGATGAACGGCATCGCATGGCTGTCGCGATGGGCAAGATAAAGGGCTTTCAGACCCTTCTCGTGCAGGGCGTCGGCTTCGTCCTCGCTGTGAACGATTTCTTCGGCCAGATGGCCCAGGCGTTGGGCGTTCTCGCGCACATCCTTCAGCGCCGCGATCATCTCAGCCGTCAGATTCGCAGATTTAATCACGATATCGGCCATGTCGCGCATGTGCGGTTCGAAGGTGTTCACTTCGTACAGGCGCACCAGCTTGGTGGTTTTGCGCATCTGGTCGATGGCATCGTCCATCGAGGTAATGAGTTCCTGAATATCGGTGCGTTCGAACGGTGTGATGAAACTGCGCTTCATGTCCAACAACACTTCGCGTGTAATCACGTCGGCATCGGTTTCGTGCCTAACAATGCGTTCGACGCAGGCCATCACATTGGGGCCCCCGTCCAGCATTTCGCGCAAGGCCTTGGCGCCATGCACCAGGTGCTCGGCATGCTGGCTGGTCAGCACAAAAAACGCATCTTCCTGCGGCAGAAGTTTTTGAAACCACTTGAACACGGAAATCGGCTCCCCAGCCTTTGAAGGTCGGTTTGTTATGTTTTTGTGTCAGTCTTGTTGCGACGGGATACCCGGTCCGCGCGGCTGGGGCAACGGCTGCCTGCGCGAACAACCATATTTCTAAATAAGTATTATAAATCAATATATTAAAGGATACGTAGTCGCCGCCAATTCCTGGCTTAAAGCAGGTTGAGGGCGACTGCGGCAACAGCCAGATACCGCCCCACCTTAGCCACCGTCACGAGGGCCAGAAATACCGGAAGCGGCTCGCGCAAGACCCCCGCCGCGACGGTGATGGGATCGCCGATGATCGGCACCCAACTCAGCAACAGCGACCATTTGCCATAACGCTGATACCAGCCTTGCGCGCGCGCAAGCGCTGTATCACTGACGGGGAACCACCGGTGCCGGCGAAAACGCTCTATACCGCGCCCGAGCAACCAGTTCATGCAACTGCCCAGCACATTGCCCACACTGGCCACCGCCAGCACGGCCCAGGGCGTATAACCGTTCAGCAGTAATGTTGTCAGTGCTGCTTCCGACTGCATGGGAAAAATCGTGGCAGCCACAAAGGCCGCAAAAAACAGCGCGGCATAAGCGAGCACCTCGGTCAGATTGCGGTCCCTTTAATCAAGGTCCCGGCGTCAGGATCATTTGCTCGCGGGCAACGATAGTGCCATCCCACATGGCGCGGGCATCAATTTCCACCTGACGCATGAAGTCATCGTTGTGGTCGGGGTCGTGGTGGAAAATGGCGAGTTGTTTCACGCCGGCCTGCTTGCACAGCCGAACGCCTTCCTGCCAGGTCGAATGCCCCCACCCGACCTTGGCCTTGAACTCGGCGTCGGTGTAGGTGCAGTCGTAGACGACAATGTCCGCCCCTTCGATCAGCGACAGGACGGTTTCATCGGGCTTGCCGATGATGTGCTCGGTATCCGTGACGTAGCAAACCGACTTGCCGCCGTGCTCGATGCGGTACGCGGTCGAACCATTGGGGTGATTGAGTGGTGCCGTTTTGACGACAACGCCACCATCCATCGTCCAGTTGGCGCCAGCTTTGAAATCTTCGTAGGTCAGCTGCGCCTGAAGCGCCGCCAGGGGCACCGGGAATGTCGGATTGGCCATTTGGTTTGCCAGAACGTTCTCAATGCCGCCGACATCGGACAAGTGGCCTGCAAAAATCGTGAACTGACTGTTGGCCATGAACGCCGGGCCGAAAAACGGAAAACCGTTGATGTGATCCCAGTGCGAATGGGTCAGCATCAGGACACCTTTTTTCACCCCATCCTTGATGAACTCGAAACCGAGGTTTCTGATCCCGGTTCCGGCGTCGAGAATGATGCGGTGATCACCTGCGTAGATTTCCAGGCACGACGTATTTCCGCCGTACACCACATGCTGTGGTGACGGGCAGGCAATGCTCCCTCGGACGCCCCAAAATTTGACGGCAACGCTCATATCACATCCGTATCAGGGGTATCCCGGCCGCAACGGTCAGTCGTAAGGAAAGACGCCAAAACCATCCCCATGGCCGAGATACTATGTGACGAAAATTGCTTAAACAATTCAAAAATCTGCGCTTTTTATCCACAAGACTTTGTAGATTTAACTGTTTAGGTGGCAACGGCAACCAGACTTCCCACCTCCAACCCTAGGGTTTTGGCGGCATTCCCGGTGTTTTGGGCGACTTCCACCAAGCCAATGGAATTTTCGGTCCAGAACAGCCTCTCAACGGGGACATCACTGAATGTCCGGGCCCGTGTCAGAACTCGGTCTCCGACAGCCAGCATAGCCCTCGCCTTCAGGCTGCTAACGCGCAACCCTGTCATGGCGTTGCCGTAGCCGTCCACATAAATGACCTCTGCCAGATCATTGGGCCATGCCGAACGGTCAAGCTGCGCCGCGTCCATCACTGCTGCATCAGGAAACACGCGGCCCGCGCATAGTTCAGCCGCAGCTGGCGCAAAAATATCGCGACCATGAAACGTCGCGCTGGAATCGCTTGGAACCGGAAGAACGAAAGCCTGCGAAGATACAGCACGCCGCTGTACCTGAGACAGTAGACCATTGTCCGGGCCTAAGTACCAGACACCATCAGCATTGAGCGCAACGCACGCCCTCGGGCTGCCGACCCCTGGATCCACCACCGCCATGACCACGTCACCGGGTCGCACTTGCGCCAGCACGGCCGGCAGCAAGTAGGAAGCCGCCTTGGGGTTGAACGCCGGGGCATCGTGCATCAGGTCGATCACCGCTATAGCGGGGTTCGAGCGCTTCAGTACCGCATGAACCTGGCCCACATAGGGTCCGGTTTGTCCAAAATCCGTGAACAAAAAAATCATAGGCATAGGGGAAGTATAGCGAGTTGAGTAAAACTCGTGACCCAAAAGATATAAAGGACCCCCGATGTCTGCGTTGCCACTGGTTGCCGTCACGCGCCGCTTACCCACATCATGCGAAGAACGCTTGGAAAAGTTGTTCCGCGTACGCTGGGGCAGCGACGATGGTGACTATACTGCCGAACGAATGTTGACCTTGGCGGAAGGCGCGGATGCACTGATGGTCAGCGCTGTTGATGGCGTGGACGCGGCGGTTGCAGCCAAGCTGTCCAGCAGCCTCAAAATCATTTCCACCTTTTCAGTCGGCACAGACCACATTGACGTAGCCGCTGTTAAAGCGCGCGGGATTCAGATCGGCAACACACCCGGCGTATTAACCGATGCCACCGCCGATATCGCCTTGTTGCTAATGCTGGGTGCGATGCGCCGTGCGGGCGAAGGCGAAAGGATGCTGCGGGCAGGTCAATGGACCGGGTGGCGGCCCACGCAACTGATGGGCACGCATCTGCACGGCAAAACACTGGGGCTGGTCGGTATGGGCCGCATCGGGGCTGCGACAGCCCAACGGGCTAAGGCCTTTGGGATGAATATCATCTACCACAACCGCAAACCCTCACGCGATGCCGAACCGCTGGGGGCGCAATACTTCGCATCCCTAGACGAGATGCTGCCCCAGACACACGTCCTGTCTCTGCACTGCCCTTTGACGCCCGAAACCAAGGGCCTGGTAAACGCAGCG
>JAEUKL010000373.1 GCA_016793005.1 Rhodospirillaceae bacterium
CTCGCGCGACCAGGTGGGCTTCGTGCCGCCGTAGAATACGCCGTCCGCATGCGCGTACTGGCCACCCATGATGACGCGGTTTAGTGCGCGCGGGCCGTGCTGGGCCGCGTAGCTTTTCAGTTTGTCTTCAGCCACCTTCAAGGCGTCTTCGGTCCATTGCGGCGGGCAAATAGCGGCGGCCATTTCATCGTAAGCCGGTTTACGCGGCAGAGGCTTGGTGAAGTCGACGAAATTGCGGTTTAGGTCCACGTTGTCTTCGGTAACGCGCCGCAAATGCGCAAACCCGTGTGGGTTGACGGCGTGCATCAGCAGCACGGCCACCCCTTGGGGGGCTCGCTTCCACATGCCTTTTTTCAGCCAGGCAATTTGCGCGGCCGATCCCACAAAGCCTTCCACGCCGTGAGTCCCCGACATGGTGACGAACACTTTGGCCGCGCGGCAGGGGGCAGTGCTGTCCGGGCACAGTGTGACGAGATCAAGCGCCAGCGTTTCGCCGCTGGGGCCTTGCAACGGATGCGTATGCGTTACGACCGCAAGGCCGGCCTCGGCGGCGGCGCTTAAAAATTTCTGCCGGGCCGTGGCGTAGGTTGAAGAGAAGAAATCGTCGAGTGCCATAACGCCCGATGCAACACGAGAACCAAGGGGCGCGTCAACCCTACAAGGCTGAGGAGGCGGATTTCTCACGTGAGATTGCACGCCAGCCAATGTCGCGGCGGCAGAACCCGTCCGGCCAGCGAATGGCGTCGACCGCTTTGTAGGCAAGAGCGTGGGCATCACTGACCGACTTCCCCGTGGCCGCGATACCCAGCACACGTCCACCCTGAGCGGTGATCACAGCTTTGCCGTCCTTGGTGTCGCTTTTTGTTCCGGCGTGAAACACTTGCGCCCCTTCTATGGCCGAAGCTGCGTCCAGCCCTTCGATCACGCTGCCTTTTTTGTAGGCGCCCGGATAACCATTGGCCGCCATGACAACCAGCAGGGCGGCTTCATCTTTCCAGCGCAGATCAACGTGTTCCAACTGTTCATCGGCGGTAGCGATCAGCGCCGGCAAAATGTCGGACTTCAACCGCATCATCAGGGTTTGGCACTCAGGGTCGCCGAAGCGCACGTTGTACTCGATCACTTTGGGTCCGGTTTTGGTGATCATCAGCCCACAGAACAGCACACCCTTGAACGGCGCCCCGATGGCCGCCATGCCGCGCAATGTCGGCTTGATGATCTCGCGCAAAATGCGCTCCTCAAGGGCCGCATCCAGAACGGGGGCCGGGGAATACGCGCCCATGCCACCGGTGTTGGGGCCTTTGTCGCCATCAAATACAGCCTTGTGATCTTGCGCGCCGCCCAGCGAAAGGGTGGCAAAGCCGTCACTGAGCACAAAGTAGCTCAGCTCTTCGCCTTCCATGCATTCTTCAATGACAAGTTCGTTGCCTGCCGCGCCAAATTCTTTTGCGGTCATGGCGGCATCAATAGCGGCTTCGGCTTGCGCGACCGTGGTGCACACCGTCACGCCTTTGCCCGCCGCCAAGCCATCGGCTTTCACGACGATAGGCGCGCCTTTTTCGCGGACGAATTTTTTGGCTTCGGTGGCATCTGTAAAACGTTTGTACCACGCCGTCGGCACATTGTTGGCGGCCAGCAGATCCTTCATGAACCCTTTCGAGCCCTCCAGTTGTGCTGCTGCCGCGCTGGGCCCAAAGGCTTTAATGCCGGCGGCCTTTAAGCGATCAACCAAGCCTGACACCAGCGGGCCTTCGGGGCCCACCACCACAAAATCAATTTTGCTGTCGCTGGCGTATTTCACCACACCGTCAATGTCGTCGGCGGCGATGGACACACATTCGGCGACCTGGGCAATCCCTGCATTGCCGGGTGCGCAGTAGACCTTGTCGCAGATGGGCGATGCGGCGATGGCCCAGCACAGCGCATGTTCCCGCCCGCCACTGCCGACCACTAAAACGCGCATTGCAATCCTCGCCGAAACCTTGTGTGGCGGGCTTTCTAGCATAGCGGCGCAAATATGCGAGGGGCGGCTTGGGTTCTGCCTTTTCTTATGCCACATAAGGAGAAAGCGGGGAGTTATGCGGCAGTTATTGATCCGAATCGCGCTGATTTTAACGGGGCTTGCCACCGCCGTGCTGCCGGTTCAGGCGGCCGACAAAATCCTGCGCGTAGGCATGACGGCTATGCCGCCGAGCCTGTTCAATCCCTTCGCCAATACGGGCCTGCCTTACGTCTACATGTGGAGTGCCGTGTTCGACGGCCTGACGTTCATCGACGAAAACGGCGATGTGCAGCCGTGGCTTGCAACGTCGTGGGAAAATGTCGACCCGCTGACGTGGCGGTTTGACCTGCGCCGCGATGTGGTGTTTTCGGACGGCGCGCCGTTTACGTCTGAAAGCGTCGTCGCAGTGGCTGAGCTGCTGACCGGTCCGGCCGCCACCAAAGAAGTTGTCGCGCGCATGATGTCATTCCTGGATCACGCGCGTGCGATTGATGACTATACGGTCGAGATCAAAACCAAAACCCCTGTGCCGCTGCTGCCGCGTTTTTTGCCTCAGTTCTACGCTGTTCAGCCCAAGCAACTTAAGGCCCTTGGCCTGGATGGTTTTGCCAAGGCGCCGATTGCCACGGGTCCTTTTGCGGTCACGCGCATTGATGCGAACAAAGTGGTGTTTAAGCCGCACACACAATCTTGGCGCAAGCCGCAGGTGGATGGCCTTGAAGTCGTCATCAACGCTGAAGCCTCCGCACGCAAGCAGGCCGTGCTGTCGGGGCGTCTCGACATCGCATTGAATTTAGGCCCTGAAGAAACCGCAGGCATTGTTGCCGCGGGCGGCAAGGATGTGGTGTGGCGCGATGCGGCGATCTGGGCGTACCAGTTTGCCGGCAGCAAAGACAATCCGTTTGGGATTGCGCCCTTCAAAGACATTCGCGTGCGTGAAGCGCTCAATCTGGCCATCGACCGCAAAGCCATCATTGATGCGTTGCTGGCGGGCCGTACCATCGCCGCCACACAGCCTGCACCGCCGGGTGTGTACGGCTTTAATCCCGACCTGCCGCCGATCCCGTACGACCCCGACAAGGCCAAGCGCCTGTTGGCGGCGGCAGGTTATCCCAACGGCTTTAAGTTCGTGATGGAAGCGACCGTGGGCTCGGGCCCGTCGGACGCAGCCCTTCATCAAACGGTTGCGCAGTATTTGGCGGCGGTCGGCGTCAAAGCCGAAGTGCGCGCCATTTCCAGCAATCAACTGATCCGCAATGTGGTCGAAGGCGGCTGGACCAGCGATAGTTTCGGTTTGTACTACAACCACGAACCCACCGCCGACGCGCTGCGCGGTTTGGATACGCAAAGCTGCCTGTGGCATCACGCCTGGTATTGCAACCCGGCCACCACACCGTTGATCAAAGCCGCGCAGGCC
>JAEUKL010000054.1 GCA_016793005.1 Rhodospirillaceae bacterium
CTCATTCTCTATCAGCAGCACAAACTGGATGAGGCCGCGGCGTATCTGGAGCAAACTGTAAGATTGAATCCCGACCACGTCGTCGCGCGGCGCAATTACGGTCTGGTGCTCAACGCTACGGGACTGGCGCAGTTGAACCAAGGCCGTTGGTCCGATGCTCTTAAAACCTTCGACCGCATCCTTGCGCTGGACCCTGCTCACGCCGAAGCACTCAACAACCGCGCCCATGCGTTGCACCAGTTGCACAGGTTTGATGAAGCGGCGGCAAGTTACGCCGCTGCCTTAGCGCAGCGGCCCGGTGATGCCGACATCTTAAAGAACCGCGGGCTCATGCGGCTGGAGCTACGCCGCTACGCAGACGCATTGGCCGACTTTGATGCAGCCCTGGCCACGCGCGCTTCCTTCGCCGAAGCCTGGAACGAGCGCGGTAATACACTGCAGAAACTCAATCGCATCGACGAAGCGCTTGCCAGCTTCGATCATGCCATCGCACTGAAACCTGATTACGCTGCAGCTCACAGCCATCGCGGCGGCGCGCTCATGCGGCTGCGGCGCATGGATGAAGCCTTGAATGCGTACGCCCACGCGCAAGCCATAGATCCGCAGTTCGCCAAGGCACACCTGAATGAAGGCATGTGCCGCCTCCTGACGGGCGATTTTGAGCGCGGCTGGCCTAAGTACGAATACCGCTGGCAGTGCGAACCTTTGAGCGCACTGCAAAAGCATTTCGATGCGCCCCTCTGGCTCGGTCAAGGCGACATCGCCGGGAAAACTATTCTGCTGCACGCCGAGCAAGGTGCCGGCGACACCATTCAGTTCTGCCGATACGCGCCGTTGCTGGCCGCACGCGGTGCGCGCGTGTTGTTGCAAGTCCAATCCTCTCTCAAAACCCTACTGGCGAACCTTGATGGCGTGAGCGGATTGTACAGTGACGCCGAAGCCCTGCCCGCGTTCGATCTGCATTGCCCGCTCATGAGCCTGCCCTTGGCGTGCAAGCCAATGATACCGGCGCAAATCTCCTATCTTCAGGCCACGCCTGAAGCCGTGAACACTTGGGCCGCGCGTTTACCGGCGCGCACCCGCCCGCGCATTGGCTTGGTGTGGTCGGGCGATCCGCGTCACGGCGAAGATCACAATCGCTCGATTGCTTTGGAGCGATTTGCACCACTCCTCAAAACAAATGGGGAATTCTTCAGCCTGCAAAAAGAAATACGCCCAGCTGATCTGACATGGCTACGCGACAACGGCCGGGTGCACGATGTGAGCGGCGCGCTGAACGACTTCTCGGACACTGCTGCTATGGTCAGCCACATGGATATCGTCGTGACGGTCGATACGTCAGTGGCGCATTTGGCCGGCGCCTTGGGCAAGCCAACATGGATTTTGCTTCCGTATATTGGCGTTGATTGGCGCTGGCTGCTGACGCGCACCGATAGCCCCTGGTATCCGACCGCGCGGTTATACCGTCAGCCCGCGATTCATGACTGGGACAGCGTGATTGCGCACGTCGCAGCGGATCTGGCGACATTGGCCGCACATAAAGCATAGATTGTAATAACTCAATTCCCTCTGGCCCACGCGAACGTCCGATGCTACGGACGCTTGATCGAGGGATTGGGGATCTTTGCTTTGCTGAGTTTGTCGCGAATTGTCGCAGTCGTCACCGCGGTTGGCGCAAGTGCGTTACCATGCACTTTCGCTTTGGCTCAAACCGCATCATCTTCTGGCACCGGCGATAATGCCGCCTTGCGCGCCCGCGATGCGTTCGGCGAGCGCGTAGGCCAAGAGCAGGTCGGTCTTTACAACGAAAACCAGGTCCGCGGCTTTGACCTTGCCACAACGGGTGCTTACCGGCTGGAAGGCCGTTATTTCCTGCGCGAATTCGCCTTGCCGGATGTGATCCTGGACGGCGTTTCGGTGAAGGTCGGTGTAAACGCAGCGCGCCAGAACTACCCCTCGCCGTCCGGCGTCGTCGACTATCGCCTGCGCAAAGCCGCGCCGGGCGCGCGGACGTGGAACGTGCACAGCGGCATCAAAGAAAGCGAAGCGCTTTTTACCGAGATCAACGGCGCTTATGCGGACTCAAACGAACGCTTCAGCATTGCGGGCGGCGCTATCGCAACCCGAACACGATTTTCCAACGAGACCGGCGGCTATTCCGTCAACGCTGGCGCCGTGCCGCAGTGGCGTCCATCGGATGATGTGCGCGTTCGGGGAATCTTTTCGCTGGAGCACGCGGGTTATAACGGCGACTTCATTTTCTCAACGCAAGGCCGTTACATTCCCGCTAAACCCGAAACGCGAAATTTCGGCGTCCCCTGGGCCGACGTCACGCGGCGCAGTATCAACACCGGCCTGTTAGTTGATGCCGACCTTGCGCCTGGCTGGACGCTCAACACCATCGTCTACTACGCAGATACGCTGCGCACGCCATCGGAATTCACCAACGTGGCCTTGCGGCCCGACAACCGCACAGCGGCGCTTACATTTATTCGCACCGACCGGTCCAAAGGCCGCTCGCTTACCGGCGAAGCCACTTTGCAGCGCACCTTCGATGGCGGTTCAGCCACTCACGTTCTCAGCACAGCCATACGCGGGCGGCTATCGCGAGCGCTGTCCATCAGCCGCACTCCTGTCAGCGTGGGCATCATTGATCTGCAAAACCCGATGTACCCAGCCGAACCGGTACTGCCGCCGGCGTTGGGCGAACTAAACTCGGATGTTGACCAGGCCATCGTCAGCGCCGGCTACAGCGGCACCTACTTCGACCGGCTGGAAATGAAACTGGGCCTGCACCATTCCACTTACACAAAAACGGTCAGCCCGCCTGTCGGCGCCGCCACCGCGCGCACAGACAAGAAATTACTCTACGACGCTTCACTGATTTTCGGGGTCACGGACACGACAACGCTTTTTGCGAACATCGTGCGCGGCGTTGAAGAAAGCGGCACAGCGCCACAAAACGCCGTGAACCGGTTCAACGTATTGCCACCTGTCGTATCGCGCGAGATCGAATTCGGTGCGCGCCAGGAGATCACACCCGATCTTGCTTTCAGTTTGTCTGGTTTTGATACCACAAAATTAACAGCGGGCTTAACGCCAGCGGGTGTATTCGACTTGGTGGGCAAAGTCGGGCACCGCGGCATCGAGGGCTCGTTGACTGGTAAAGTCGCCGAAGCAACGTCCGTCGTCGTTGGCGTGATGGCCATGGATCCGGAACTGTCGGGCGCTCTGGTCGACGCGGGAGTGGTCAGCACGCGCCCCGTAGGTGTCTCAAGCTCGCTGGCTTTCGCGGGCGTCGACCACAAATTTGCGAGCCTGCCCGATTGGGCTTTTGATGCACGCATGAGTTGGCAAGCAGGCCGTGCCGCTGACCCCAGCAATACATACGGCCCCAAAGGCTTCATCATGATGTCGTTTGGCGCGCGTTATAATTTTCTGTGGAGCGGCCAGCGCGCGCAACTGCGCCTTCTCACGTCAAACCTGTTCGGCGGGCGTCCGTTTGTTGTCGGCCCCAGCGGATTGTTTAACCAGTACGGCCCTGCCACCTACCGTGCGACTTTGCGTGTCACATTCTGAAACCTGAACCTATGTGCACGTCTACCATTGACCGGCCCCCTGCGAGTGGCCCGAGCGTTATGTTAGTTTAGCGGTAGCTTTTCGGCCATTGTCTGAGCGAATGTGAGTTGGAATGCCACGGGTGATGAACAGATCACACAGTGCATCAATAACATCCGTAGAGTTAAGACGCCAATGACACGGCGAAACCGCACCTCGCGTTCGCCGCTTAATACACAGTAATTAGCGCCATCATCCCCGAGATGAAGCCAAAGGCTTTGTCTCAGGGTCTTTTTTTAAGCAAAAAAAATCATAAGCCGCCGCCGTATCAGCTGCAGCGCACGCCATGGGGCAACTTCATTGATCGATTTGATACCTAGCCCATGACTGACATGGGGCGATGGTAGCGGAGGAGGGATTTGAACCCCCGACCAACGGATTATGATCCCGCTGCTCTACCCCTGAGCTACTCCGCCATACCAAGCATGGTCCGTGCCCATGAGGTGCGGCGCGGAAGGCGGCTTATTTACGAGCCACGTGCGGGAAAGTCAAACGGGCTCTTTTTTATTTGAAAACATAGGCTTAAGTTGCCCGCACCGAGGTGCTTCAGCACATGCAGCCTTGTTTAAGGCGGCCGGATCAGGGTTTCATCATGCCTTCATGGCGGGGGGAGCCCAAAAGCATGGACCGGCGTCACTTATTATTGGGGGCTCCTGCCCTGCTGGGCGCGTCAAGCTGGGCGGCAATGGCAGCCAGCGCAGAGGCCCCGACAGCGCCCCCTCCTCCACCACCCACCGACACCGTGATGCAAACCTATGCCCGCATGCGCGGTGCGCCGAACAGCGGCTTGGCGTTGTGGTGGTACACCGGAACCGTGTGGGGAAAGCAGCCTGATGAGATGGCGCGACCGTTGTTCCGTGTTCAAGGGCTGACGTTCAACCGCATCACCCGCGCACCCGACGGCAGCATTACGCAAAAACTAACCGGCCGCGGCTGGTATGCTGACGTGAAGACCGGCGCACCACTTGACACCTTCACCAATCCACTGACGGGCGAACGCCTAACGCCACCACACATCAAATCGCTGCAAACGCAGATCATCGCCGCCGATGGCACCATGCCCCCGCGCGATGAACCAACACTCGACACCTTCGATGGCCGGATCGGCGACCTAACTGTCAGCGGTGATACCATCTGGCTGACAGAAAATTTTGTCGCGAAATATAAACCCGACGCAGCGCGTGGCGGCGCGGTGAACACAACGTCATCGCTGTCCACATTCACCGCGCGGATCAAAGACATTGAAAATACGGCGGCCGATTTCGTTCCGGCCTATTTGAATTACCAAAGCCTGGGGTCGTGGCCTGCCTGGATGAAGATGGGCGCTGCGCCCGGCGTGCTCTCGTGGCAAACACGGGGGCAAAAAGTTCGCGGGCCCGAGGCCGCACCGCAAGCTTTGCGTGAATGGATCGAAGCGCGGTATCCGGGTTTCCTCGCGGCGCCCG
>JAEUKL010000374.1 GCA_016793005.1 Rhodospirillaceae bacterium
AGATGGATCCGGCGCGTGATATTACCGTCATTGAAAACACGCCGATTGATTACTTGGATTTCGCCAGTCCCGAGCCCGGCCTGGGCGGCAAAATTGGTTTGGACGCCACGAAGAAGTTGTACCCCGAGACCAAGCGCGAGTGGGGCCGCGAAATCCGCATGTCCGACGATGTGGTGAAGTTGGTGACGGAGAAGTGGTCCAGCTACGGCCTGCCCGGCAGCGGCAAGAAGATTTGGAAAGACTAACCGCCGGCCTTGCGCAACACGTATGCGTCCTGGTGACCCCACCAGTAGTCGGGGCGCATGTCGATTTCAGTGAAATCGGAATGTGCCCGCACTAAGGCTGTGACAAACGACCGATAGGTCACCGCGCGGCCATAGGCCAACCCGCCCGACACAATCGCCCCATCAAACTGCTCTGGGACCGGCTCAAAGCCGAAACCATCCGGGTCAACCGCGAGATGTGAAAGGTGAAGGCGGTGCGCGGTCTCGCCATGCGCCGTAAAAATCAGAATGCCGCCGGGCCTGACGCACTGCATCAGTTTGGCCAGCCACGGGCCTTGAGCCGCGCGCGGCAGATGCGCAAAGAGCGACAGCGCCGACACCACATCATACTGCGCGGCAGCATTGACGGAACCGGGGTCGAGGCTGAACGACCCGGCATCAAGCCCCAGAATATCGCGGTTAAAGGCTTCGGCATTGCGATGCGCATCAAGAACACGCAGCGCTACACCGGGGAACAGGTGTTTCAGGTGACGGGCCGAACTGCCGTAGCCGGCACTGACATCAAGCATGCGCAACGGCGACGCGATGTGATGACCGGTAGCATCCACGGCCATATGGGCCGTGACAAGGCTGCGGATTTTCTCGGCGCTGACGCGGCCGTCCGCCATGTAATGGGCATAGGCCACGGCAGCATTGCCGCCAAAGGTGCGGCATAAAAAGCGGAACGTGTAGTCATCCACGTGAATCTGCGGCGCCACTTGGAAGCGCGCCGCCAGCTCGACCTGGCCGGGCGCAAGTTTCACGCAATCACCATCATAGACAAACACAACCCGCCAGCCCGCGATATGGCGCGCGAGCAGCCGCTCGGCGGCGCGCATCAAGACGTTACGAGGTTGGAGTGGAAGCGTTGCAAACATTACACGTTCGTCGAAATGCCTTTAAGCGTACGGTACAACTCGACAGCGTAGCGGTCGGTCATGCCTGAAACAAAATCCGTCACGCACAGCAAGGCCTCGTACCCGGTCTTGGGTGCGGTCAGCGTGCGGCCCATCAGGCGCGCCAAGGCTTGAGCACGCTCATGCTGGCGGTCTTTGGCCTTGTCAGTGAACGCTGCCATGTCAAAGCCGACCTTCTGAAGCCCGATCACCACATCGACAAACATATCCAGCAAGCCGCCGATCACTTCCGCGCCGGCGATTTCCAGCTTTGTTTTGCGATCCGAGAAGTAGATTTTCTGTTCCGCCACATCGATAGCGTTTTTCATCGCGGCTTTGTACAGCGTCTGTTCGATCAGGCTGGTGGCAAAAGCACCGCCGAGGATGCTGTCCTCATGCTCCAGGAAGGCTTTGGTCGCCGCGTCGACAGCGTTGTTGATACCGAGCGCCCGGCACAACGAGATCGCGTCATCGTTGTGCATTTTCTTCAAGTCGTCTTTGGACTTGCCTGCAATGGGCCCCAGCACGCCCATGGCATCATCGAAACTGAGATAGCCCAGGCTGTATCCGTCCTCGATGTCGATGATCGAATAGCAAATGTCGTCCGCCGCTTCGACCAGAAAGGTCAACGGATGGCGGCACCAATAATGCTGCCCCGCAGACCCACGCGCAATCAGGCCGACGCCCGCCGCCACAGCAGCGAAGTAATCCCGCTCGGCATCGAAGAAGCCGATTTTCTTGCCGCCAGGATATGATTTATCGCGCGGCACATCAGAGGCGCGCGGATACTTCGCAAACGTGCCCAGCACCGCATACGTGAGTTGCAAGCCGCCATTGTTCAGATGCATTTCAAGCTGCGTCAGGATGCGAAAGCCTTGCGCGTTGCCCTCAAACAGTTCGAAATCCGTCCCTTGCGCCGCACTCAGCACGATGCCCGCCGCCTGCAACTTCTCTTTTGACCGGCCAAACCAATCGCGGATGGCTTCTTCACCGCTGTGGCCAAACGGCGGGTTCCCAATATCGTGCGCCAGGCACGCCGCCTGGACGATGTGCCCAAAACTATCGGCTGTGATGTTGGGGGCATTGAGCTTGGGGGCAATCACCGTACCCACCATGGCCCCCAACGAGCGTCCCACCGAGGCCACCTCGATGCTGTGGGTCAGGCGCGTGTGCACATGGTCATTGGGCGCCAGCGGGTGCACTTGGGTTTTATTGGCAAGCCGGCGAAACGGACTGGAAAAGACGATGCGGTCCAAGTCCTGCTGGTAGGGGTTGCGCACCTCGCCTTTGGCGGCCTTGGGGTGGCGCAGGCGTTCGGCCGACAGCAGTGCAGCCCAATCCATCTTCGCCATCCCATACGCCTTCCGCGGGTTGCGCATCGACCGTGGGAAACCTACTTTCCCTTTTCCGGGTCATGCCTTACGACAACTATACCGGATATTGCTGCGGTTCACAGTACCGCAGCGTTTTCTAGAAGCTGCGTTTCCTGAAAGCCCCGCCATGCCCGCCACCGACAATTTGCTGAACATCCTCACCGACCTGATCAAGCAGGCGAAGAAGGCCGGGGCTCAACAGGCCGATGCCATTGTGGCCGACGGCATGTCGGTGTCGGTCACCTCGCGCCTGGGCAAGCTGGAGCACCTGGAACGGTCGGAAGGCGGAGATATCGGCCTGCGCGTCATCATCGGTAAACGCCAGGCCATCGTGTCGTCGGCGGATCGTTCAAAAAAGGCGCTCGGCGAACTGGTGGACCGCGCTGTGTCGATGGCACGCACGGTGCCGGAAGATCCGTTTATTGGCTTAGCTGAACCCGAACAGTTGGCCACCTACCTGCCCACCCTCGACATTTGCGACCCGACTGAGGTTTCCGCCGAAACGCTGATCAAGAATGCGCGCACCTGTGAAGAGGCCGCCTTGGCCGTGAAGGGCGTCACAAACTCCGAAGGCGCATCGGCCAGTTGGGGGCGCAGCCAGGTGGCCATTGCCAACTCCATCGGCTTCAGCCGCACGTATGAATCTTCGGGGTCATCCCTTAGCGCGTCTGTCATTGCAGGCGATGCCAAGAAAGGCATGGAGACCGATTACGATTACACCAGTGCCGTATACTTCGCTGATCTGCGCGATGCGGCCGAGATTGGGCAAAGTGCCGGCAGCCGCGCCGTGCGCAAACTGGGCGCAAAGAAAGTCAAAAGCCAAAAGGTTCCTGTGATCTTCGATCCGCGCGTCTCGCGCGGGCTGGTGAGCCATCTGCTGGGCGCGATCAACGGATCATCGATTGCGCGCGGCACATCGTTCCTGAAAGACGCCATGCGCACGGAAGTGTTCGGGCCCTGGGTGACGATCATCGAAGACCCGCACCGCAACCGGGCCCTGCGCTCGAAACCCTGTGACGCGGAAGGTTTGCCCAACCGCCGCCGCCAACTGGTCGACAACGGCATCCTGACCACCTGGCTTTTAGATTTGCGCACGTCGCGCCAACTGAAACTGGAGCCCACGGGCCATGCGGCGCGTGGCTCGTCCTCGCCGCCGTCGCCCAGCGCCACCAATGTTTACATGGCCGCCGGCATGCACACGCCAAAGGCGCTGATGGCCGACATTAAAGACGGCTTGTACATCACAGATCTGATCGGCCAGGGCGTCAACGGCATCACCGGCGATTACAGCCGCGGCGCGATTGGGTTCTGGATCAAGAACGGCGAACTCACGTACCCGGTCAACGAAGTGACCATCGCCGGGAATTTAAAATCCATTTTCAAGCAGCTAACCCCCGCGACGGACCTGGAACTCCTGTACGGTGTGGATGCCCCTACCGTGCGCATCGACGGGATGACACTGGCCGGAAAATAAACTGCTGGAAAACAACGTCCCGCCAAGCAAGTCAACCGGATGCAAAGTGCGACGCACACACTGCGTAATAGCCTGAGCCGCGCGCAGTGAAGACGGTTTCTCGTTAAGCTCAAACGTGTAGCGGAATCCACGTTCCTGCGCCAAACGGTGACAGTCAGGGCGCGAAACAGCGTCCTGCAACGCTTTGGGCAGGCCATTAATATCCTCAACAACCGTACCGAAATTCCAGCAGTCGTAATTACGATCACCGCGCCAAGCGCGACGTAGTGGATTCAAAAAGATCATCGGTCGCGGGCGCAACAAGAATTCATATATCTGGCTACTGACATCACCCATGTAGATATCGGCTGCGCGCGTATAGGTCATGTCCGACAGCTTTGGACTTCCGGTATCAATCAAAATATGCGGGCAGCAAAAAAACTTTGACGGCAGATCGCGCCTTAATTTAATGCGCCATGCTTCAAGCGACACATGCATTCGGCGTTGAAATAGCATCACATGCGGCGCGAAGATTAAGTTGAAGTCGGCCTGATTAGAAAAATAGTTCAGAACATCAAGCCCCATGTCATACCAAGACGACAGACTTGGTTCAGGATGTGGGTTGTAGACAACCGTGGGCTTACCATTCTCGAATAGCGGCGCAGGCTTCACATGATCGACCGTATCGAATTTGGGATACCCCACAATCGCGCACTGCTGCGGCTTTATCACCCCGGCATCAGTCATTCGGTCGCGCAATTTTTCGCCTGACAGCAAAACCAGATCAAACCTGCCAACGGCACGCGCGTAGCCTTGGGCCCGATCACCGCTGCCGTGTTTCGTATGAATTAGCAGCGGCGCAGACTCGCCCAGCAATGATTTTAGCAGCAAGCTTGTGCGTTCCGGCACGACAAGCGCATCGAATCTGGCGAGTACATTCCGATGGCGTACAAGATTGGCGATCCGGCTGAATGGTAGGGCGCTGTCAAGTATGCGACCCGCAGCCGTCTGCCACGGCGGCGACAGGAGCAAAGTGAAGCTAATTTTTCTCTGCGCATCCTCCGATAAGAAACAACGCGCGCGATCCAGCAGCGAAGCAGATGTCGCTATAACCTCGACCGCAGCAAGAGGGTCGCTCATGGCCAGTTGTGCGGCAATTGGCGCACTATGCGCCACCTGATGCACGGCTTCATGATTAAACAGGAAGCCGATGCGGTAACGGCGCGATGGATTAAGCAACGTCAGTTTTGCAGATCTCTGAATTGTCATGGCGCTCACGATAGTAAATCATCTCAATCGCAGTAATCGCCACGCCTCACTTGAATGAACGATGAACCGCACGGTTCACATCACATTCATCATGATCGCCGTATCCGAACCCACCGTGCTGCTGCTGAATTGCGGCGAGGATATGAGGAGATACAAATGTCGATGCTAAAAACTTCTTTCATCACTATGGCTGCGCTGATGTTTACTGGCTCTGTGGTTGCGCACGAAGCCATTGAAGAGAACACAAAAATTTCCGCTACTCATAATGCTGAAAAGCATACCTATGACCGGCATGGACTAATCGCAACCACAGAACGTTTGTTCGGCGACGCCTCAAGCGGCATGGCGGGCGCGATTGAGGATGCTGTTGCCAAACACGGCAAACCCAACGGCTATATTGTAGGCGAAGAAGTCAGCGCTGCGTTTTTTGGTGGCGTGCGCTATGGGCGTGGCGTGCTGACGCGCAAACACGCCGACGGTACCGAAGAAGCCATGGAACTGCACTGGCAAGGCCCCAGCGCCGGTTACGATTTCGGCGCATCGGCGGCAAAGTCATTCTTCCTGGTCTACGACCTGAAAGAGTCCGATGACATTTTGCAGCGCTTCCCGGCAGTGGACGGCAACTTCTATTTAGGTCCCGGCGTGGGGGTGACCTACAAGCGTATGGACGGGATTACATTAGTTCCTGTGCGTGCAGGCTTGGGATTGCGCGGCGGTGCAAATGTGGGCTACGTGCACTTCACGCGCGAGGCGTCATGGATTCCCTTTTAGTTGAGTTTCCCTTTTAATTGAGATTCCCTTCTAGAAGGCAATTTCACGGCGGCACGCAAGCCCCCCAGCTCGCTGCGCTCTAAGGTCAGCGTGCCGTCGTACGCCCGCACAATGTCGCGCACAACCTGTAAGCCTAGGCCCGTGCCCGGCACCTTCTCGTCCAGACGCTGCCCTTTAAAAATGTCGGCGACTTTGTCCGCTGGAACGCCGGGCCCATCGTCTTCGATCACCACGGTGACATAGTCGTCCGTCACAAAGTCATAAGCGCCCGCAACTGCCGTCACGTTTATGCGGCTGTGCGCCCACTTGTAGGCATTGTCTAAAAGATTGCCGAAAATTTCGGTGATGTCCTCTTCCTCGGCCAGCACCGTCACCTCGGGCGGCACAAGTACGTGCGCCTTTTTGGGCGTGTCGGCATTGATTTTGCGCAGGGCATTGACGATGTCATTGATCACACCTTGCACATTAATGCGCCGGGCCGTTGCGCCGCGTGCGGCGGCGGTCGCGGCCCGCGCGGCATAGAAGTCGATTTTAGAGCGCAGATCATTGACATGCTGCATGAGTTGATCGCGCAAATCCGCACCAACGCCGTCAAGCTTCAGCGCCATTTGCGCGAGCGGCGTTTTTAAAGAATGCGCGAGGTTCCCCACTTCACGGCGCGCCTTGGCCAGTGTTTCATGGTCGTGAGCGCGCACCTCGTTGAAAGCCTCGACCAACGGTGCGACCTCCGACGGCTGATCGTGCATCAACTGATCTTGCGTGCCATCGCGAATCGCGTTCAGTTCATTTTTCAGGCGGCGCAACGGGCGCAACCCGATCAGCACCTGCAGAATGACAGCCACCGCCAGGCCCAAACCCAACGTGCCCAGGGCAGCGAAGATAATGCGGTTGAAACGCTGCACTTGAGCATCAAGCGTCGCGGTATCGACCGCCGCAACAATCAGTAAGCCCTGCACTTCAGGGCGGTTCATGATGGTCGAAGCCGCGCGCAAGGTCTGATCGCGCGGCCCTTTCAAATCCGAGAAACTGATCACGCCAGGCTTTGCGTCCGGGATCGGCGGCAACGCCTCATCCCACAGCGAACGCGACCGCAGTAAAAAATTATCCGGCCCGCTGATCTGCCAGTACCACCCCGACTGCACCTGACGGTAGCGCGCATCGTCCAGCGGTACGACCACACCCAACCGGCCCTCGTTGTCGGAACCGAGCGACGCCATGACGGCGCGCAATTGCGCGGTGAGGTTTTCCTCAAACGCTTCGCGGACGGTTTGCTCGAAAATAAACGACAGTACGACGCCGCTGGCCGTCAGACTGAGACCAATCCACACCATGGCGACCAGAATCAGCCGCCGCGACAGGGACCGCGCGCGCGTTTTCACGGGCATCCCGTTTTCATTTTGAGTCCTGAGCAACAGCTTCGGCCGTCGGCTCAATCATGCGATAGCCACGGCCCCGCACGGTCAACAGCATGTCGTTGCCGATCTTCTTACGGATTCGGCTGATCAAAACATCGACGACATTCGAATCTGGATCACCATCGGTACCGTAGACATGGTCGATCAATTCAAGGCGGCTGACGATCTTATCCTTGCGGTGCAGGAGGTACTCAACGATGCGAAATTCCTGCGTGGTCAGTGTTATCGGCTGACCGCCGAACGAGGCAGCCCCCGACGTCGTATCAAGGCTTAATGCGCCGCAGGTCAGCTGGGGTGCGGCAAAGCCGGCGCTGCGTCGGATCAACGCCTGCAACCGGATCATCACTTCTTCCATGTGGAACGGTTTGGTTAGGTAATCATCGGCGCCGGCGTTAAATCCATCGCGCTTGTCAGGCCAACGACTGCGCGCGGTTAAGATCAATACGGGCACGGCATTGCCGCGCATACGCCACCCTTTCAGCACATCAATCCCTGAACGGCCCGGCAAACCCAAATCCAGCACCACCGCGTCAAACGCGCCGGTGTCGCCCATGTATTCCGCTTCGATGCCATCATGCACGACATCGGCCAACATACCGGCGCCACGGATGGTGCCGGCGACCTGGGCCGCAAGATCGCGGTCGTCTTCCACTACCAGTATCTTCATGGCTTCTTGCGCGCTTTGTCGATACCGCTGCCTTTTGTGGTCATGAGGGCGCCGGTCGTCGCATCGAAATCGAATTCCAGAAAATCGCCTTCTTCGGTCAGGTATTCGACCTCATAGACCATGATGCCCTTTTCTGACTCCAATTCGATTTCCACCACGTTGCCGCGGAAATTCTTTTCAAGGTAATCCAGGATTTTTGTGATCGGCACGATCTTGCCGCTTCTTAAGGCCTCAAAGGCCTTCACATGGTCCAAGGCATCGTCGTCATCGTCATCTTTGTACCATGCGGGCCGCGTGGGCGGCGCGGACAGCACCACCGCGGGCACGCCGAAAATCACCGCCGCCAAGGCAATGCGTTTGATGAGTCGCAGGCGCGCGGGCGTCATAGCAGGTCCAAACCTTGGGTACAGGCGTTCTGAGCGCTGGGAGGTAACAAAAGCATCATGACAGCAACATGAACGGGTGCGAAGTGTGACAGTTCCGTTTCAATGCCATGAAGAGTTCCTGAAACCAAGGGGTCGCCCCCTAGGCGTGAGGCCTGCCTTTCCATATTGATGCGCGCAACGCGAACGGGATTGGAGTTTGAATTTGCGCGCAATCGGTAACACCCTGAAATTCCGCGCTGTTTTCATTTCCGACGTCCATTTAGGCACCCGCGGCTGCAAAGCCGACTTTCTCCTCGATTTCTTAAAACACACCGAATCAGACAAGCTCTACTTGATCGGCGACATCATCGACGGGTGGCGCCTGAAAAAGGGGTGGTACTGGCTGCAGTCGCACAATGACGTTGTGCAGAAAATCCTCCGCAAGGCGCGCAAGGGCACCGACGTCATTTATGTGCCCGGCAACCATGACGAGTTTGCCCGCGATTACGTAGGGCTCGAATTCGGCAGCATCAAGGTCCGCCGGGAAATCTTCCACAAAGCCCTGGACGGCAAACGCTACCTGATCATGCACGGCGATGAGTGCGATGGCGTCATGATCTACGCCAAATGGCTGGCACTCTTAGGCGACTACGCCTACGTGACCGCCCTGACAATGAACAACTGGTTCAACACAGTCCGGAAAATTTTCGGCCTGCCCTACTGGTCGCTGTCAAAATACTTGAAGCACAAAGTGAAGAACGCGGTTCAGTTCATCTCGAACTACGAAAAAGAGATGGCGACCTTTGCCAAAGACCGCGGCGCTGACGGCGTAATCTGCGGCCACATCCACCACGCCGAGATTCGCCAGATCGACGGCATCACTTACATGAACGACGGTGACTGGGTTGAAAGCTGCACGGCCCTGGTCGAGCACTTTGATGGCCGCTGGGAAATCATCGCCTGGGCCGACATGCGCGGCCTGGTGCCTGGTGAAACCGCACCCTTGGCGCTGCCTGCCCCGCTGGTCTCACGCATCGCCGAAGCCAATCAGCCGCGCACGCCCCTGGAAGCATTTCATAAGGCCAAAGAATGCGAATACTCCTCGTCACCGACGCCTGGCACCCCCAAGTCAACGGCGTCGTCCGAACCCTAACCACGCTCAAGAGCGAGTTGGAAGCGGCAGGGCATGAGGTGATCTACATCACCCCGGATCTGTTCAATACTGTCCCCTGCCCGACGTACAAAGAAATTCGCTTAGCCCTTCTGCCCGGCAAGAAGATGGCCAGCATCATCGAGGGCTTCCGCCCCTGCGTGGTGCACATTGCAACCGAGGGCACGTTGGGCGTCGCTGCCCGCAAATACTGTGTCGCGCGTAATGTTCCTTTCACCACGGCGTTTCACACCAAGTTCCCAGAATATCTGAACGCGCGTTTCAAGGTGCCGGTCTCGTGGAGCTATAAAGCGCTGCGCTGGTTCCACGGCAAGGCCAGCAATGTGATGGTGGCGACCCAAACCATCGAGGATGAACTGGTTGGGCACGGCTTTAAAAACATCAAACGCTGGAGCCG
The DNA here is from genome assembly GCA_016793005.1 of Rhodospirillaceae bacterium. Classification (GTDB taxonomy): domain Bacteria; phylum Pseudomonadota; class Alphaproteobacteria; order Rhodospirillales; family Rhodospirillaceae. Next base: position 10,041 of record JAEUKL010000374.1, read on the forward strand.
CGGCGTCGACACGGACCTTTTCAGGCCGCGCGACAAAAGCTTCCTAACCCTGCTCCGCCCGATCATGCTGTACGTCGGGCGTGTGGCGGTCGAGAAAAACATCGAAGCATTTCTAAAACTGGAAAAGCCCGGGACCAAAGTTGTCGTCGGCGATGGGCCGCAGTTGGCCATGCTGCAACGAAAGTATCCGGATGCCGTGTTCACCGGAGCAAAGCAGGGCGAAGAGCTTGCACGCCACTTCGCAGCGGCTGATGTGTTTGTCTTTCCAAGCCTCACCGACACCTTTGGCCTGGTGCTGCTGGAGGCCTTGGCGTGCGGCGTGCCAGTCGCCGCGTTTCCGGTTCCTGGGCCGCTGGACGTCATTGGTACGGCCCCCGTGGGCTGCTTAGACCACGACTTAAGTCGCGCCATTGATGTGGCGTTGAAAGCCGAACCCGCAGCATGCCGCGCCCATGCCGAGACATTCTCGTGGGCGGCGTGCACGGCCCAGTTCCTGGCGAACGTGCGCGTGTTCGACTTCGACGCCATCTCGGCCGGACCCGGCCCACGCCCCACCGACACCAGTTCCAACCGCCCCGCGGCAGCCACGGCAGCTTAGAAACAGCCCAGGATCGCGTCCGGCGAACGCTGGACAGCTTCACAGACCGGTAAATCGCACTATATGTTCCATCGCGAGGCCCCGATGTTCTTCATGGAGCATGGGGCCCGTCGTTTGAACATTTTCGCCGGATTGGCCGCTGATGGGGCTTCGCAATCGGATCAAACACTGGAGCCGCGCCCCATGGGTCCGCCGGGCGCTTGGCGGCCTGACCACGGGGCTGATCCGCGTTGTGAAAACCAGCACGCGTTGGAGCACGATCAATGCTGCGGCCGCCGAGCCCGCATGGCGTGGCGACAAACCCGTTATCGTCGCATTCTGGCACAACCGCCTGGCCCTGATGCCTTATTGCTGGCCCTCCAAAGCGCCGTTCCACATGCTGATCTCGGGCCACACCGACGGCCAGTTGATCGCGCGCGCCGTGGGTGTGTTCGGAATTTCCACGATTGCGGGTTCGTCTACGCGCGGCGGCGGGGCCGCCATGCGCGAATTGATCCGTAAACTCAAAGCCGGTGAAAGCGTCGGCATCACGCCCGACGGTCCACGCGGGCCGGTGCAGATCGCGCAAGATGGGGTTGTGGCGTTGGCGCGTCTGTCGGGGGCTGCAATTTTGCCGGCGGCCGTGTCGGTTAGCCCGCGCAAGCGCCTCAATACCTGGGACAGATTGATCATCGGCCTGCCGTTTGGCGCGGGCGCGATGGTTTGGGGCGAGCCCATTCATGTGCCGCGCGACTGCGACGATGCAACGGCGGAAACATTACGGCAGCGCGTGGAGGCAGAACTGAACCGCGTCAGCCATGAGGCCGACGCAGCGGCCGATAAAGGACGCGCCCGAGGACACATCCGTGCAGCCGCCTGAGTTCTGGACCCATACAAACGGTGTTGCGCGAATCTTAGAGCCGCTGGGGCGGATCTACGGTGCCGTCACGTCGGCGCGCGCCGACAACGCGCATGCACCGCGCGCAAGCATCCCGGTCATCTCGGTCGGTGGGTTAACAGTTGGCGGCGCGGGCAAAACCCCCGTCACGCTGTCTCTGACCGAACGATTGCAGGACCGCGGCCAAAAAACCGCCGTCGTGCTGCGCGGCTATGGCGGCAGCTTAAAGGGCCCCGTGCGTGTGGATGCAGACCTGCACTCCTCGGTCGACGTCGGCGATGAAGCGCTGCTGCACGTGGTGCAGGGCCCCACATGGGTTGCCCGCAAACGCATTGAGGGTGTGAACGCTGCTGCTGCCGCAGGTGCAACAGTGGCGGTGCTGGACGACGGACACCAGCACCCGGGAATTCATAAAGATTTGCGCATCGTCGTGATCGACGGACAGAACCCCTGGGGTAATGGATACATTTTCCCGGCAGGCCCGTTGCGTGAGCGGGTCAGCCGCGGCCTTGCACGTACCGATGCGATTGTCTTGATGGGCGAGGACCGCACAGATTTTGCAGCGCAGTTACCAAGCCACATCCCGCTGTTGAAAGCGTCTTTAGTGCCCGATCCGCTGGCCTTGTCATTGCGCGGCCAGAACGTGGTGGCCTTTGCAGGCATCGGCAACCCTGAGAAATTCATCGCCACATTGCGAGAGATTGGCGCGCGTATCGTGGCCTGGCACGGCTTTGAAGATCACCAGGCCTTTGGTGCAGCCGATATTCAGCCGTTGCTGGACGAAGCGTTTGCGATGGGTGCGCTTCCCGTCACCACCGCAAAAGATGCGGTGCGGCTTTCACCCGACCAGCGCCAACAAGTAAACATCGTGTCGGTTGCGGTACTGTGGAAAGACGATGCAGCTGTTGACGCAAACCTAAGCCGCACCTTCAGGACTTAGTTGGACGGTGCCGCATCTGCCGGCTTGCCGTCGCCCGAAGCCACCAGACGCGGCGGCAACACGGCCATCACAACCTGCGGATCAAGGCGCACATCGAACCACATCACGCCAAAATGCAGGTGCGGGCCGTTGGCCCGGCCACTCTTGCCGATCTCGCCAATGATGTCGCCCTGCTTCACGCTTTGGCCGTCCTTCACCCGAATAGCGTTCATGTGAATGTAGACAGTATCCAATCCAAAACCGTGCTCGATCACGACGGTCTGACCCGTCAGCACCATGTCTTTCTGCGCCAGTGACACAACACCGTCCGCCGAGGCGCGCACCGGTGTACCGACAGGACCGGCAATATCCAAACCCAAGTGGGGATCGCGGGGCTGGCCATTCAAGACGCGTTGGCTGCCGAACACGCCGCTGATCTTGCCTTCAGCAGGCACCATAAATCCGGTTTCAAAGAACGGCACCGATTCCGTGCGCTGACGGACAGCCGCCATCAGTTTATTGTCGGCGTCGATCTTGGTTTGGGTTTTCTTGTCAGGCTTCACAAGCTTGGGCGGCAAGCCTGTGACTTTTTCAGTCGGCCATTGGCGCGGCTGAATTTGGATCGTGCGGCTCTCGACGCGGCCATCGGGCAATTTGACGTCAAACTTCGCGGGGACCGTCATGTCGCGTTCAAAGCCCACCACAAAGCGGCCCACGTATGTGGTTTGCACCGGCTTGCCGTTGTAGCTGACCGTCGCCCCCATCGGGACCGTGCCAATCGCCAGGCCGCCCTGCTCGAAACGGCCCTCGATCTCTAGGTCAGCCGCAAAAGCTGACGCCGGCAGAAGAAACAAAAGAACGGCAAAAAGTACGCGCATCAGAAGAGGTTACCCTGGTCGCCTGGATCGGACGTTTTTCGTTTTGTCGGCGTTCTAGGTGCCCTGTCGGCGGGTGTTCCGTCAATCCGTGCTGACACATTTCCGTCAAAGAATCGGATGGTGACCGGGGTACCGGGGGCAGCGGCGGCGACCCCTGTAATCGGCTCGTTTTCAGGGCCCAACACCATGGCATACCCCCGTTCGAGCACTCGGGTCGGCGAGACCGATTCAAGGCGGGCGGCCAAACTGTCCCAGCGGCTGTGGGCATCGGTAATCGCACGCGTGGCCGCACGGCCCAGGCGCTGTTGCAGTTGCCCGACATCCTGCGCCTGACGATTCACATCGCGGGCAAAACTACCAAGGTTCAGCCGCGCCGATAGAATGCCTAAATCCTGCGCCTTGGCTTGCAGCAGCGCACGCGGCCCCGTCGACAAGCGGCCCACAAGGCCGTCGAGCGCCTGTTCTTTCTCGGCAACAACTGCATCCAGGCGCGGGATTCCGCGCACCAAGCCATCGAGGTGGATTTTAAGCTCGCTCAACATGCGGCCCGTCGCCTGCATCAGGCGCGTGGCGCGTTGCTGCACATGCGCCATCAGATCCAGACGCACCGGCACAGCCAGTTCAGCCGCGGCCGTTGGCGTGGGTGCACGCCGATCGGATGCATGATCAATCAGCGTCCAGTCGGTTTCGTGGCCCACAGCGGAAATCAGTGGAATCTTCGAGGCCGCCGCCGCGCGCACCACAACTTCTTCGTTGAACGCCCACAAGTCTTCCAAGCTGCCGCCGCCGCGCGCGACAATCAGCACGTCAGGCTTGGGGATTTCGCCGTACGGCAACGCGTTGAACCCGGTAATGGCGGCGGCAATTTCCTCGGCGGCCCCCTCGCCCTGCACCCGCACGGGCCAGACAATCACATGGCGCGGAAAGCGATCCTGCACACGATGAAGGATATCGCGGATCACGGCCCCTGTGGGTGAGGTCACGACGCCGATCACGCGCGGCAGATAGGGCAGTGGCTTCTTACGGGTGTCTTCAAACAACCCTTCGGCCATCAGTTTCTTGCGGCGCTCTTCCAGCAGTTTCAGCAGCGCGCCGACCCCGGCCAGTTCCAGGCTTTCGATCACAATCTGATAGCTGGATTTGCCGGGGTAAGTCGTGAGGCGGCCCGTGGCGATGACATCCATGCCTTCTTCGGGCTTCACCTTGAGCTTGCTCATGGTGCCGCGCCACATGACGCCATCAATGACCGCGCCTTCATCTTTCAGACGCAGGTAACAGTGGCCTGACGCAGCGACCTTGGGCTGCGAGATTTCACCACGCACGCGCACATAGCCGAATGAGTCTTCCACGGTACGCTTCAGCGCCGCCGAGAGTTCGCTGACCGAAAATGCCGGCGTGTTGTGGCTGGTTTCTGAAGGGTCTTCGCTCATAGGCGCTGTTATGCCACAGGGTGGAATTAGTCCAAATGGATCTGATCAAACAGGATAAAGTTATTCACAACCTTCAAGCCCGATACAGCGCCGCGCGTGCCTGCAAAGCGTACCGCCTGGTGCATGAAAATCGACGCCCAATCGTTGCGGTAGGCCGCCATAACCTCTTGGCGA
>JAEUKL010000385.1 GCA_016793005.1 Rhodospirillaceae bacterium
AATAATGCGCCTGCATATGGGCACCGCCAAGTGAATCCGCCATGCCTTATTCGAGGGGTGAGCCCGTAAGAACCGGTCACGCCAAAGGTATCTTGTCTAATACCTTTTTGGGTGTAAGCTTTTTGTCATTATTCCCGGGGAGGGAATGCAATCGCAGGAGGATTCTGAGCATGGGGATCAATCGCCGGACGCTAATGCAGGCGACGACAGCTGCAGCTACGTTCTTTGCAACCAAAGCGGCATTTGCGGCGTCCCCGCGCAAAGGGGATGTGGAACTGCGCGGCACCGTAGGCCGGCTTGAACGTCTGGGCTCGCTTGAACTGGAAAGCCAGCAGGACTTCCTCACCGGGTTCCGCAGCTTCGTGAACGATGACTTGCGCAAAGCAGCTGCACAGCGTGCGGACGTGCTGGTGCGTGCTGCGGGCCTCGATCCCAAAGCCGAGATGAAATACGCCGATGCGGCAGCGCTGTTTGAAAAAGACCCGATGCTTGCGACGTATGTAAAGGCTTGGGTTGCGAACCAGGAACAAACCTGGGCGACGATCCAAAGCTATTTCCATCGCAACGCCGATCAATATTTGTCCGAGATGGATGCCTTCGATAAGTACGGGCCCGGTACGCTGGAGTGGGACCCCAAGATGGTGATCCCCGATTACACCAAGCATGAAATTCACATTCAGCCGGGCGGCTATGTGGGCGACCCGTTTGCAGGCTACATCAATTTCTACGGCGTGAATAACTTCTACGCCGGCAAGAACTACCAGGACGAAACCCAGTACGCGATTGCCCAAGCCGTGCCGTTGCCGAAAGACGGCAAGGTGAAGCGCATTCTGGATTTGGGGTGCGCCACAGGCCGCCTGACGCTGCAACTGAAGGAACGCTTCCCTGACGCTGAAGTGTGGGGCATCGACGTGGGCGGACCCATGGTTCGCTATGCTCACGTTCGGGCTGCCGATCTAGGCATTGATGTGCATTATGCCCAGCGCTTGGCCGAGGACACCAAGTTCCCCGATAATTATTTCGACCTCGTTACGTCGTACATTCTCATGCACGAAGTGACGTTAGAGGCCGCGCACAAGATCACCGCCGAGGCAATGCGTGTGTTGCGTCCGGGCGGCGTGTACTTCCCGGTGGATTTTGCCAACGGCAAGCAACGCGGACCGCTGACGGCCTATGCGGCTTATACAATCTGGTGGGATCATCGCTGGAACAACGAAGTGTGGTCGTTGGGGTACCGCGATTGCAACTACGCCGACTTCATGCGCCAAGCAGGTTTTGCCGTGGATGAAACCGTGAAGTCCGCGCGCCGGGGTCACGGCGCGTTGATGGGCGTAAAAGCCTAAGCCTTCTCTTCAAAGCATTGCGTTAGTGCTGCTCCGAAGATGAGTGCCGCTGTGAGGATGCAGCGGCACTTTTCTTTTGTGCGGCATTTCCAAACTCTGAATTTTTCCTTAACAACACGAATGCAAAGCCTGCTTGACCAAGCGACTCGGGCATGATTCAATGAATCATAACCAGCGACGTGAGCATGTTTGGGGTGAGGGAGTCGCAGTGGGTAGAGAGTTTAGCCGTAAGGCGCGTCAGGTCCTCGGTCCTCTGATGGGGGCCGCTGTGATGGTCTACTTTGGCTATCATGCGGTTCAGGGCGACCGAGGCTTGATTGCCTGGTGGAACCTACGCTTCGAGATCGAACGTGCGAACGCCACGTTGGCTGAAGTGTCGGCGGAAAAGAAAGCGCTGGAGCATCGTGTTGCGTTGCTGCGCTCGGAAAGCCTCGACCCTGACATGCTGGAAGAGCGCGCGCGTGTCATGTTGGGGGCTGTCGGCCCCAATGACCGTATCGTCCCGGACGTGAAACAATAAAGTCCCTGATACGATGCGCTAAATCCCCAGACGTGGGGCTCTGATCGACATTATAAAATTCAAGCGAGTCTCTGCTCGGTTTGGAATGCTGCCCCGCCTGATTCGGCTTGCTTTCCCACTATATAAATAGTCGACTATTTAAAACTGCAAAATGCCCGGTTTTCGGCGTTGTAATTTTGCGTCTTTTGAAGCTTCAAAGTCGTAACTTAAGCCCGATCTTCGCCCGAAAAAGCCCCAGGAATTGCGCACTTTTGCGCCGCGCCCCATTGGAAGCCTTATTTTTCAGCAGCTTAGCCGATGTGGCAAATTGTGCGTTGCAAAACAAGGACTTAACCAAGCTTTAGCTTGCGACTGCGCAATTTCGTTGCGATAGAGACAAAAGAGATGCGGGGGGCGGTGGTGTGTCCGTTCCGGCAAACACCTTGAGAACAAACAATAAAGACGCACAACAGGGAGAGTCCCATATGGCGACGAAACGGAGCGGCACGAAAGCCACAAATCCGTCTGCTGATTCCAAAACACTCGTCCAATTTTACCGCGACATGCTGCTAATCCGTCGCTTTGAAGAGCGCGCAGGGCAATTGTACGGCATGGGGCTCATTGGTGGCTTTTGTCACCTCTACATCGGGCAGGAAGCCGTCGTTGTCGGCTTGCAGGCCTGCGCCAAGCAAGGCGACTCAGTCATCACCAGTTACCGCGATCACGGCCACATGCTGGCCTGCGGTATGGACCCCAAGGGCGTCATGGCTGAACTGACGGGCCGCGAAGGCGGCTACTCGAAAGGCAAGGGCGGCTCGATGCACATGTTCAGCCGCGAGAAAGGTTTCTACGGCGGCCACGGCATCGTCGGCGCGCAAGTTCCCATCGGCACCGGCCTCGCGTTTGCCCACAAGTACAAGAATGACGGCGGCCTGAGCTTTGCCTACTTCGGCGACGGCGCGGCCAACCAGGGCCAGATCTACGAATCCTTCAACATGGCGTCACTGTGGAAACTGCCGGTGATCTATGTGATCGAAAACAACAAGTACGGTATGGGGACTTCGGTGCAGCGCGCCTCGGCATCACCCGACCTGCACAAGCGTGGCGAGCCGTTTGCCATGCGGACGATGTCTGTCGATGGCATGAGCGTTCAGGCCGTCTACGAAGCCGGCCAGGATGCGACCGAATATGTGCGCAGCGGCAAAGGTCCGGTGTTGATGGAAGTGAACACCTACCGCTACCGCGGGCATTCCATGTCGGACCCGGCCAAGTATCGCAGCAAGGAAGAACTGCAAAAGATGCGCGAGCAGTTCGACCCCATCGACCGCCTGCGCGCGCAGTTGGTCGAAATCAAGGCGATGGACGAAGAGGGCTTCAAGGCCATCGACAAAGAGATCAAGGACATCGTGACCGAAGCGGCCGAGTTCTCGCAAACCAGCCCCGAGCCCCATCCGTCTGAGTTGTGGACGGACATTCTGATTGATGCGGCTTAACGAGGGGCAGAGCAATGACCATTGAAATTTTAATGCCGGCCCTGTCGCCGACTATGACCGAAGGCAAACTGGCCAAATGGCTGGTGAAAGAGGGTGACAAGGTTTCATCCGGCAAAGTGCTGGCTGAAATCGAAACCGACAAAGCCCCCATGGAGTTGGAAGCCGTCGATGAAGGGACCATCGGCAAAATCCTGATCAGCGAAGGCACCGAAGGCGTGCCCGTCAACAAACCCATCGCGGTGTTGTTGGAAGGCGGCGAGAGTGCGGCTGATATCAAAGTATCAAGCGCACCTGCTGCGAAAGTGGACGCACCTGTGGCCGCGAAAGCGCCGGTTGTTGCGGCCGCACCTGCTCAAGCGTCATCAGCACCTGAACCCGAATACAGCACATTCAAAACTCAGACCGTCCGCGAAGCCTTGCGCGACGCCATGGCCGAAGAAATGCGCCGCGACACCGACGTGTATCTGATGGGCGAAGAAGTGGCCGAGTACCAGGGTGCATACAAAATCAGCCAGGGGCTTCTGGATGAATTTGGCGCCAAGCGCGTCATCGACACACCCATCACCGAGCACGGCTTTGCGGGTTTGGCAGTTGGCGCGGCTTTCGGCGGCTTGAAGCCGATTGTCGAGTTTATGACCTTCAATTTCGCCATGCAGGCCATTGACCACATCATCAACTCGGCGGCGAAAACGCTTTATATGTCCGGAGGCCAGATGGGTTGCCCCATCGTGTTCCGCGGCCCCAACGGTGCAGCTGCGCGCGTCGCAGCCCAGCACTCGCAGTGCTATGCGTCGTGGTATGCGCACATTCCAGGCTTGAAGGTTCTCTCGCCCTGGTCGGCGGCCGATGCGAAGGGCTTGCTGAAAGCCGCGATCCGCGATCCGAACCCGATCATCTTTCTGGAAAACGAAATCCTTTACGGCCAAAGCTTCCAGGTGCCCGATGCGTCTGACTTCGTGCTGCCCATCGGCAAGGCGAAAGTAGAGCGCGTTGGTTCGCATGTGACCATTGTGGCGTTCTCGATCATGGTGGGCAAAGCCATGCAGGCCGCCGAAGAACTGGCCAAGGAAGGTATCGAAGCGGAAGTGATCAACCTGCGTTCGATCCGTCCGATGGATGTGGAAACGATTGTGCGCTCGGTTCAAAAGACCAACCGCTGCATCACCGTGGAAGAAGGCTGGGCCATGTGTGGGATTGGCGGCGAGATCAGTTCGCAGATCATGGAAAACGCTGTCGATTATCTGGATGCGCCGGTGTTGCGTGTGGCAGGTAAAGACGTGCCGATGCCTTATGCGGCCAATCTGGAAGCACTGGCTTTGCCGCAGGTTGCTGACATCATTGCGGCCGCCAAAGCCGCTGCCTACCGCGCCTGAGCAGGAAGGAATTACACCATGGCTATTGAAATTCTGATGCCTGCGTTGTCGCCGACCATGACCGAGGGCAAGCTAGCCCGCTGGTTGAAGAAAGAAGGCGATGCGGTGAAAAGCGGCGACTTGATCGCCGAAATCGAAACCGACAAAGCCACGATGGAATTTGAAGCCGTCGATGAAGGCAAGATCGGCAAAATCCTGGTGGCTGAAGGCACCGAAGGTGTGGCCGTGAACAAGCCTATCGCCATCTTGCTGGAAGACGGCGAAGACATGGGCTCGGTGAAACCCTCTGCGCCGAAAGCAGCACCTGCTGCTGTGCCTGCGCCAGTTGCTGCGGCACCCGTTGCTGCTCCGGCCGCGAAGCCTGCCGCGCCGCAAGCGGCGGCAGCCGCACCGAAAAGCAACGACCGCGTGTTCGCAAGTCCGCTCGCCAAGCGTATGGCGACTAATGCTGGGATTGATCTCAGTGCTGTTAAGGGCTCAGGCCCGCATGGCCGCGTTGTGAAGGCCGACGTTGACCAAGCCATTGCGGGTGGCGGTGCGAAGGCGGCTTCTGCGCCGCGTGCTCATGTGCCGTCAGGTCCGGTTCCCGACTTCGGTCAGCCTTATACAGAGATTCCGAATTCTGGGATGCGCAAGGTCATTGCCAAGCGCTTGCTGGAATCCAAGCAAAACGTTCCGCATTTCTATCTGACCATCGAAGCTAACATTGATGAGTTGTTGAGCCTGCGCGCGAAGCTGAATTCACGCGGCGGTGCTGACTACAAATTGTCCGTGAACGACTTCGTGATTAAAGCTGTGGCTGCTGCACTGCGTAAAGTGCCGGCTGCGAATGCCACATGGACCGATGAAGCCATCCGCCGTTATGAAAACGTCGATATCTCTGTCGCTGTCGCCACACCGGACGGTTTGATTACACCGATCATCCGCAATGCCGACAAGAAGGGCATGGCTGTCATCTCGAACGAGATGAAAGACCTCGCTGCCCGCGCGAAAGACAAAAAGTTGAAGCCGGAAGAGTTCCAGGGCGGCGGTTTCTCGATTTCGAACCTGGGTATGTTCGGCATCAAAGAATTCTCGGCCATCATCAACCCGCCGCAAAGCTGCATCTTGGCGGTCGGTAAAGCTGAGCAGCGTCCGATTGTGAAGAACGGCGCGATTGCCATTGCCACCATGATGTCGTGCACGCTGTCGGTTGACCATCGTAGCGTTGATGGTGCTGTGGGCGCTGAATTCATGCAGGCGTTCCAGGCGATCATCGAAGAACCGCTGACGGTATTGCTCTAAATCGATGAGCGCGGGACTAACAATCCGCGATGCTGAGCCGAACGATGTGGGCACAGTGTTGCGGCTGATCCGTGCGCTGGCTGTGTACGAAAAGCTTGAGCACGAGGTTGTTGCGACGGAAGTGTTGTTAAATGACGCACTGTTTAGTGCTTCGCCGAAAGCTCACGGCCTGATTTGCGAGATCGCAGATAAACCCGTCGGCTTTGCGATCTGGTTTTACAGTTTTTCCACATTCCTGGCCCGGCCGGGAATTTATCTGGAAGACCTGTTTGTAGAGCCCGAGTTTCGCGGGCAGGGCGTGGGCGCTGCGGTGTTTCACCACTTAGCAAAGCGCGCTGTGGCCGAGAACTGCGGGCGGTTCGAGTGGGCGGTGCTGAACTGGAACGAACCGGCCATCAAGTTTTACGAGCGCATGGGCTCCGTGCCTATGAGCGAATGGCATGTACGCCGTCTCAGCGGCGGAAGTTTAAAAGCATTGGCGGGATAAGCCTGCAAAGCGAGGACACGTGGCTGATACGAATTTTGATCTGATCGTTGTGGGTGGTGGTCCGGGTGGCTATGTGGCCGCAATCCGCGCTTCGCAGTTGGGCATGAAAACCGCTGTGGTGGAGCGCGAAAACCTGGGCGGCATCTGCCTCAACTGGGGTTGCATCCCCACCAAAGCGCTGCTGCGTACTTCGGAAGTCTACCACCTCATGCAGCACGCCAAGGATTTCGGCTTGAAGGCGGATAACGTCAGCTTTGACTTAGACGCCATCGTGAAGCGCAGCCGCGGTGTCGCAGGCCAACTCAACAGCGGCGTCAAAGGCTTGATGAAGAAACACAAGGTCACCGTGTTCGATGGCCAAGGTAAATTGAACGGTGTCTCGGGCGCGCTGCGCAAAGTTGCGGTGACCAAAGACAACAAGCCGGTGGCTGATATCACGGGCAAGCACGTGATCCTGGCAACAGGTGCCCGCGCGCGCGAACTGCCGGGTCTGGAAGCCGACGGCGAGTTGGTGTGGACCTACAGACATGCGCTGACGCCGAAGGTGTTCCCGAAATCACTGCTGGTGATTGGCTCGGGTGCTATCGGCATCGAGTTCGCAAGCTTCTTCCAAACCATGGGATCGAAAGTCACGGTCGTTGAAGTGATGGACCGCATTGTTCCGGTGGAAGATGCCGACGTGTCGGTGTTCCTGCGCAAGCAATTAGAAAAACAAGGCATGGTCATCAAGACAAAGGCAGGCGTGAAGGGCCTGAAGAAGGGCAAAGACAATGTGACTGTCACCGTCGAGCAAGACGGCAAGTCGGAAGAGATTGTTGTCGACCGTGTGATCTCGGCTGTCGGGATCGTTGGTAACGTTGAGAACTTAGGGCTTGAGGGCACCAAGATTAAGGTCGATAGAACGCACATTATTATCGACGAGTATTGCCGCACCGGTGAGCCGGGCGTTTACGCCATTGGCGACTTAACCGGCGCGCCGTGGTTGGCACACAAGGCTAGCCACGAAGGCGTGATCTGCGTTGAGGCCATAGCAGGCCTGCATCCGCATCCGTTGAACACGTCGCTGATTCCAGGTTGTACTTATTGCCATCCGCAGGTGGCCAGCGTGGGCTTAACCGAGCAAGCGGCCAAGGATAAGGGCCATCAGGTGAAAGTGGGCAAGTTCCCGTTCATCGGCAACGGCAAGGCGATTGCGCTGGGCGACACGAATGGCTTTGTGAAAACCGTGTTCGATGCCAAAACCGGCGAACTTTTGGGCGCTCACATGATTGGCCCGGAAGTGACGGAGATGATCCAGGGCTATACAATTGGTAAAACCTTGGAGACGACGGAAGCGGAATTGATGCACACCGTGTTCCCGCATCCGACGATTTCCGAGACCATGCACGAGGCCGTGCTGGATGCCTACGGCCGTGTGATACATATGTAGAGGTAGCAGCGCTCACGGTATTCCTCTCTCCTTGAGGGGAGAGGTTAGGTGAGGGGTCGTTTTATGGTTCAGTCAGCGTCCGTAAAGCGCGGTAACCCAAAACGCCCCAGGCAACTCAGGCGAAATGCGACGGATGCCGAAACGGTTTTATGGAACCGAATTAGAAATCGGCAAATTCAAGATGTGAAGTTTCGGCGGCAATGGCCGGTTGAAGGCTACATTACGGATTTCTGTTGTGTTGAAAGAATGCTGATCATTGAAGTTGATGGTGGACAGCATGACGAAAGTAAAAGAGACGAGCTAAGGACAGCAAAATTGCAGCACGCCGGGTACCGCGTACTTCGATTTTGGAACAATGATGTCCTTGAGAATATCGAAGGTGTGCTTGAGAAACTGAGTGCGGAGTTTGCTGCAAACCCCTCACCCGCGAGCTGACGCTCGCCGCCCTCTCCCCTGAAGGAGGGGCGAGGGCTGTTAAATGCACATCAGTTATGAGAAAATAAGAATTGAAGTCATCACGAGATTTGCGACCTTTAGAAGATGAGCAACGTCGAGCCGATTAAACCGCATAACCTTCGCAATCCGAAGCCAGCCTGGCTGCGGGTGAAGGCCCCGACGTCGCCGGAGTACGCCGAGACGCGCAAAATCATGCGCGACCACAAGCTTAATACAGTCTGCGAAGAGGCGGCGTGCCCCAACATCGGTGAGTGCTGGAAGGTCAAGCACGCCACCATGATGATTCTGGGCGATATCTGCACGCGCTCATGTGCGTTCTGTAATGTCAAAACCGGCCGGCCCAATGCCATTGACCCGAATGAACCGGCCAACGTGGCCGAAGCGGTGAAGAAGTTGGGCTTGCGCCACGTGGTCATTACGTCTGTGGACCGCGATGAGCTGGATGATGGCGGCGCAAACCATTGGGTGGCGGTCATTCAAGCTGTGCGGGCGGCAAACCCGAACACGACGATTGAAGTTCTGACGCCGGATTTCCGGAAAAAAATGGGCATGGTGGACTTGGTGGCCTCTGCATTGCCGGATGTGTTCAACCACAATCTGGAAACCGCACCGCGCCTGTATCGCACCATTCGCCCCAGCGCACGTTACTATACCAGCCTTCGTTTGCTGGAACGCGTGAAGGAACTGAACCCATCTGTGTTCACCAAGTCGGGGATGATGGTGGGCTTGGGCGAGACGAAAGAGGAAGTCATTCAGGTGATGGATGACATGCGCGCCGCCGATGTGGATTTCATTACCATCGGTCAATACTTGCAGCCGACGCCGCGCCATGCGCCGGTTGATCGCTTTGTGACACCCGATGAATTTGCCGAGTACGAGCGTATCGCGCGCGTGAAGGGCTTCTCGATGGTGTCGGCAAGCCCCTTAACCAGGTCGTCGTATCACGCCGATGCGGATTTCGAGCAACTGAAGGCCGCGCGCCTGAAGGCGATGAAGGCTTAAGCCCCGCATGCCATCCCATCGCGAAACCCGGCTTTTGCCTTATGCGCCGGCGCAAGTGTTTGATCTGGTCGCCGATGTTGAGAAATACCCGGTGTTCCTGCCGTGGTGCGTGGCGTGCCGCATCAAACACCGTGAAACACCCGCGCGCTTTACCGCCGACATGGCCATTGGCTTTAAAATGGTCCGCGAGAAGTTCACCTCGCGGGTGACCATGGAACGCCCCGACAAAATCACCGTCGAGTACCTGGATGGTCCATTTCAGTACTTGGTGAATACCTGGCAGTTCAAACCGGTCACGGGGCAGGGCGGCAATCCTGCAACGGAACTAGAGTTCTATCTGGAATTCGAATTCCGCTCGAAGCTGTTGCAGTCGATTATCGGGATGCTGTTCGAGGAAGCTGTGCGCCGCATGGTGGCGGCGTTCGAAGCGCGCGCGGCCGCACTTTACGCGGCCAGATAACCTAAGCTTCGGCTAATTCGTCGCTATCCTGAAGCTGGCTGGCCATCAGTTCCAAGGCCGCGGCCACACTGGCGCGGCGGATATCGTTACGGGTACCGGCAAATACGTAGCGCTTTACCTGAGCGTCTTTGCCGCGCTGGGCGACAGCCAGGTAGACCAGGCCCACAGGTTTGTCTTTGCTGCCGCCGTCAGGGCCAGCAATGCCCGTAATCGACACCGCGATATCGGCATTGGATTGCGCCAGCGCGCCCTCGGCCATGGCGGCGGCCGTCACGTCCGAAACCGCGCCAAACTGGGTAATCGCATCACGCGGCACGCCCAGCATGTGGGACTTGGCTTCGTTGGAGTAGGTGACGTAACCGCACTCAAACGCAGCCGACGCACCAGGGATGGCGGTGAGGCAACTGGCCACCAGGCCGCCGGTGCAGGACTCAGCGGTCGTGATTTTCTTTTTCGCAGCTTTGGCCGCGTTCAGCACCGTCTTGGCAAGATCCAGCAGATCGGCAGGCAGTTGTGTCATGCGCGCTGGCGCCCTTGATGAAGAAAACCGTGACTATTTAGTTGTCAGCCCCAAAACCAGCGAGCCAACAGAAGTATGATTGCGGCATAGACACCCGCGAGTACGTCGTCAAGCATAACGCCTAAGCCGCCACCGATGTTGCGGTCCGCAGTGC
>JAEUKL010000002.1 GCA_016793005.1 Rhodospirillaceae bacterium
GATCTTGCGACTGGCGGTGCGAAGCGACAATCGGAAAACCGTTCTGCCTGGCCAGAACCAAGGCCTTCTTGTCCAGAGATTCACGCGGATCATCGACCGTAGTGAAATCACGAAAAGTTGTATCGGACATCGTTTTTAGTCCTTCGCCGCAGCGGTTTGGGTGCGCGTCTGGGTAAGGGTTGCGCTCTTCTTCCCAGACCGGAACACAAGATTCCGCACGGCTGCATCGACGACGATGTAATCACCTTTACTGGTGTAATTGACGGGCCCCTCTTTGCCGTCAGGCCCGACGGAAAGAATGGCGGGAATATCCGCTTCTGCATCCCAGGCGAGATACAAGAACCGGCCATCATCGAAACTATGCGCAGGGTACAATTTTTTGTCGCCATCCGCCTTCCAGCCAAAATTGAAAACCTGAGCGGGCGGTGCCTCTTCCGCTTTTGCAGGTGCCTCGGCCACCGGCGCTTCAGCCTTCAACGGCACCGCTTCGGGTTCAGCTGGATAGCTGAAGCGCAACGTGTAAAGCCCTTGCTTCTGTGCTCCCGAAAACACCAGATCAAAAGCATATGTACGCCGATCAGTGACAACCTGCATGTTGGTGTTGGAGTCGGGGATAACCGGTTTCACAAAAACCAGATTCCCGCGCTTGTTTGGCGTGACTTGCCATGCGGCGCTGTCACCTACAGCTACGTTTTCTACTTTTTCAGTTTCGGAAAATTCGATTGTGGTTTGATAGCCGCTACGGACCGGTACACTGAAAATCGTATCGGCGTCGTAAGGCACCTGCTTGATTCGATTGTCTGCTTTCGCACCCGACGCGGCAATGCTGACACCAATGGCAATCACAGCGCCAATTGCAACAAGCGACATATGCTTCATGGCGTTTTCTCCGTTGAGCGAAATGGAACAACTTTAGGCTTAAGCACAGGTGTGCTTTCGGATTGAAATAGCTTCGGACGTGATGGTGTCGTTATTGTGTGGGCAAGGACTGGATGAATACGGCCAGCATACTGGGGCCCGCGTATACTTTCGGTGACACTAGTTGTATTTGCCACCTGTGCTGTTACGGCACCGTAGCCGCGCAGGTGGTGCAGTGACTGCGGCGCGTTAAATGCTGCATTTTGCTGCATAAAAGCTGTTGGCATTGTCGCCGCCAATGCATTGCTTTGGATCGGCGAGGTAAACTCTAGTGGGAGTTTCCACCCCGATGTCAATGCTGTTGCAACCTTTAAGATCATCAGCATCACGGCTACATAGACCGATGCGCCGACAAAAATGCTGATCGCCGTTTGCAGGCTGGGTGCTCCGCCCATGACGTCGACCGAATCCATGAAGGGGCGCAGCATGATGAGAGCGCTGCCACCCACCAGCGTGGTCAGAAGCGGGATGATGCAGAATAGTACGGCTCCTTTCAGCCAACCTTCGAACAATCCGCGCGTGCCGCGAAACAACGCAAGCAGAATAAATGCAGGGCCCAGCGCCAGCAGTGCAGCCAGGACAATGCGCGAGACCACCAACACACCGACCGTACTGAGCAACAGCATCAACGCTGACGCACTGAGAAGTTCCGCAGGCTTTGCCAGCGCAAAAGATGCCCCCTGCCCGGCCTGACCTTGCGCCGACTGTTGGGCCGCAATCCCCAACTCCGAGATGGACGCAAACAAACCATCCAATTCATGGGCCAATGCTATTGTGGCGCTACCGCGCGACCCCATGACCATCGAAGCAATATAATCTGGGGCGGCCGACAACAGGTTCCAGACTACTTGCTGATAGGCCGTCCAAGAGGTTGCAAACGTCAGCACCAAGCCCAACACCATCATGCGCGGCGTGAGGGTTGCAATACCAAGGGTCGTGCGCCCGGTAAGCAGGCGCACGGCGATAATTGCGACGTACAAGGTTAACACCGCCGTCAGCACACTCGAAAGCAGGCTTTGTGCACCAAACAGGCGGTCAAACGCCTGATGCGTAGTCTGTTGCGCCGTGCAATCCACAGCGCCCAGCAAATCTGCAATGCTCGACGTACCATCAAAGATAAGCGGCTGGCAGCGTGTCATTCTGCGGCCACCGCAAAGTCAGGCACTGGCGCCGGCGTACCGGGCCATGGCTGATTGACCAGCAACGGGTACCAGCGAGCAGGATCATCGCCCACTGAACCGCGTATGACATCCAACCGGCGCACCGTTGCCTCAGTTCCAGAGAGAACTTTCAGGCAATGCGGCAGACCCGAAAGGTCAAGCCGCAGCACCACGCTATGATTGGCATGGCGTACCAAAAAGCAGCGCGCATGAGCAGGCAGTGTGCGAACAATATTCAGTTCATGTTCAGTCAGGCCAAAGCCCGCGCAGTAGTCTTCAGCCCTGGCTTTCGCGTTCGGCATAAAAATAGCAGTGGCAGTTTGCTCGACGATGGTTGAGGCAATGCAACTGTCCAGCGCGTCTCGGGCACTCTGCGTGCCGAAGCCAACAATGGCGTTTCGTTTGCGTAAGGTTTTAAGCCAATCGCGCAAACGGCCAGCGAAGTAGGTATCATTCAGCGCCTTCCAACCTTCATCGATCAGAATCATGGCCGGCTCGCCGGTCAAGCGTTCATCGACGCGGTGAAAGAGATACATCATAGCCGGGGTGCGTAAGGCCGGTGCATCCAGTACGGCTGTCATGTCAAACCCCAAAATGGCTTGAGCAAGCTGAAGTTCATCACCGGT
>JAEUKL010000019.1 GCA_016793005.1 Rhodospirillaceae bacterium
CGCCGGGCGCATTGGACACACTGACCACCCAGCGCTGACCGGTCCATTGCGTGAGCTTCTTGCCCACCTGCCCGGCTAAATCCGACGGTGCTTTCTCTGGGTTAAATTCAATGCGGCCTTGCTCAAACTTCACCAAGCGCACGCCGCGCTTCAGGGCGGCCCACATGCCAACTTCGTTTTTCTTTTCAAATAACGCGACAACATCGGCAAAGGAATTCAGCGCCACAACCTCGGCCGGTTGTGCCGCAACCGGCACCGCAACGGCTTGGGGCTGCGGGATCGGAATAGAACTCGGCGCAACCGTCGTCATGCCCACGGCCATCGCGCGCGGAGCCGGCGGTGGCGCGGTGGCTGAAGACGCTTTTGATGGTGTCGCAACAGCCCCGCCGCTTTGCAGCGTTTTCAGTGCATCGCTGGGTGTGGGCATATCGGCAGCATAAGCCAGCCGGATCAGCAGCATTTCCACGGCTTGCAAAGGTAAGGGCGCCGCGCGCGCTTCACTCAAGCCCTTCAGCAACATTTGCCAGGCGCGCGACAGCACAGCGACCGACAAGCCCTTGGCCATATCCACCCCGCGTGTGCGCTCGGTTTCAGCCAGGCCCGGATCACGCGCCGTTTCAGGTGAAATCTTCACACGCGTCAGCCAGTGCACCAGTTCCAGCAGATCCTGCACGACGACGATGGGGTTAGCACCCGCTGCGTATTGATCGTGGATCATGGCCAATGACGCCGCCACCTCGCCCTTCATCACCGCATCGAACAGGTCGAACACTTTGGCGCGGTCGGCCAAGCCCAGCATGTCGCGGACAGCCTGCTCGGTGACGGTCTGATCACCCGAGCCCGTAGCCTGCGAAATCGCCTGGTCCAAAATCGACAAGCCATCACGCGCGGAACCATCAGCAGCGCGGGCGATCAGTTTCAGCGCTTGATCCTCAATTTTCGCGCCCTCTTTTTGCGTCACGCCCGCAAACAACTTCGCCAGTTCGTCCGACTCAATGCGGCGCAGATCAAAGCGCTGGCAGCGCGACAACACCGTCACCGGCACCTTGCGGATTTCGGTGGTCGCGAAAATAAACTTCACATGCGATGGCGGCTCTTCCAGCGTTTTCAACAGCGCGTTGAACGCTTTCTCCGACAGCATGTGCACTTCGTCGACGATGTAAACTTTGTACCGCGCTGAGGTAGGCCGATAGCGCACCCCGTCCAACAGCTCGCGAATGTCGTCAATGCCGGTGCGCGACGCCGCATCCATTTCCAGCACATCGACATGGCGATCTTCGGCGATGCCGACACAATGCACGCACACACCGCATGGGTCGGTGGTCGGCCCGCCCTTGCCGTCAGCGCCGATACAGTTGAGCGCGCGGGCGATCAGGCGTGCGGTGGTGGTTTTGCCGACCCCACGCACGCCGGTCAGCATGTAGCCTTGGGCGATGCGGCCCGAGGTAATGGCGTTGGTAAGTGTGCGAACGACCGCTTCCTGCCCGATCAGATCGGTGAAGCGTGTGGGCCGGTATTTGCGGGCCAGCACCCGATAGTCGGCAGCGCCTTTGTCGGATGCGACGTCGGTCATGGGCCCAATAAATGCCTGACTGCGTGAAAAATAAGAAGCTAGGCGAGAGACTGAACGGCGACCCGGCTACGCTCGTTACGGCTGCTTCCTTCCGGACCTGACCGGGTTGGCGAGGTTTCCGTCCACCGCCAGCCTCTCAAGGGCATATATCAACCATCACCGGGTCCAGCGCAAGGCCGGGAGCGCGTTTTTTGGCGAATCAAAATTCTGCACAATAGGTTGAAATATAACGCCTTTTTCATATTGATTTGCAGGCCGGTTGCGCGCACACACTCAAGCCCTGATCGCGCGCCAAAAGCACAGCACCTATACTATATCTGTAAGCACCATGAGCACCGCACCTTCTTTCGTCCGTCCGACCCCCTTGATTCTGTGCATCCTGGATGGCTGGGGCCACCGCACCGACCCGACCGACAACGCCATCGCGCTGGCCCATACGCCCAACTGGGACCGGTTCCTGGCCACCTACCCCCACGCCCTGGTGGAAACGAGTGGTTTGGACGTGGGCCTGCCCACAGGCCAGATGGGCAACTCGGAAGTGGGCCACATGAATATCGGCGCAGGCCGCGTGATGATGCAGGAACTACCGCGCATTGATGCGGCCGTCGCCGACGGCAGCTTGGGCACGAATCCGAAGTTGCAGGCGTTTATCGCCACCTTAAAGAAAAGCGGCGGCACGGCGCACATTCTGGGCCTGATCTCGCCCGGTGGCGTGCACTCGCATCAGGATCACGTGGTCGCCTTAGCGAAGGCCATCAGCGACGCGGGCGTGCCGGTGCGCATTCATGCGTTCCTGGACGGGCGTGATACGCCGCCGCAATCGGGCGCCGGTTTTATGGAAAAGTTTGTGGCCGACCTAAAGCCGCAGACGCTGACACAGATCGCCACCGTGGGCGGGCGCTATTACGGCATGGACCGCGACAAGCGCTGGGACCGTGTGGAGAAAGCCTATCTGGCCATCACCGAAGGCCAAGGCCCGACCGCAGCTGATCCACTTGATGCCATTCGCACGTCGTACGACGCCAAAGTGACCGACGAGTTCATGATCCCGGTGGTGATGCCGGGCTACGCCGGCATGAAAGACGGTGACGGCGTGCTGATGGGCAACTTCCGCGCCGACCGCGCACGCCAAATCTTGACCGCGCTGCTGGACCCGAACTTCGACGGTTTGAAGCGCCCGCGCGTGATCCGCTTTGCCGCCGCCACGGGCCTGACGGAATATTCCAGCGCGCTCGCGAAATTCATGACCGCGCTTTACACGTCGGAAACACCCAAAAATGTGCTGGGCGAAGTGCTGGCGAACGCCGGACTAAAGCAGCTGCGCATCGCCGAGACTGAAAAATACGCCCACGTCACGTTCTTCCTGAACGGCGGCGTGGAAGCCGAATTCCCGGGTGAATCGCGCATTCTGGTGCCCAGCCCCAAGGTCGCGACCTACGACTTGCAGCCCGAAATGTCGGCGGCCGACGTCACCGGGCATATCGTCGAAGCCGTGCAAAAACGTAAGTACGACGTCATTATCGTCAACTACGCCAACGGCGACATGGTGGGACATACGGGCATTTTGCCGGCCGCCATCAAGGCTGCGGAAACCATTGACGCGTGCCTGGGCCAGCTCGAATCGGCGGTGAAAGCCAGCGGCGGGATGATCCTGGTCAGTGCCGATCACGGCAACTTGGAACTGATGCGCGACCACGACACCGGCCAGCCGCACACGCAGCACACTGTTGGCGTTGTTCCTGTGGTGCTGGTGAACCCGCCGGCCGGCGTAAAATCGCTGAAGGATGGCAAACTGGCCGACCTGGCGCCTACCGTCCTGAGCCTGATGGGTTTAGCCCAACCAGCGGAAATGACAGGACATTCATTGGCGTCTGCGGCAGCGGCGGTAAACAATCAACACCGTGCCACGGCTTAAGCACCCTTCGTTTTACCTTCCCGCCACCATTGCACTGAGTTTGGGTTTTGGGGGCTTGGCTGCGCGTGCCCAGAACTCAACCGAAGAGCAGCGCCTGCAATCCATTCAGCAGGAGCTGAAAGATAGCGAAGCCGAGAAGCAGCGCCTGCTGGCCCGCCAAGAGGTCGTCGGCAAAGAATTGGCCGCGCTGCGCACCGATATGATCGGAATTGCCAAAACCATCCAAGACCAGGAGTTGGTTTTAACGGGGCTGGAAGGTCGGCTGAGCGATCTGCAGAGCACCGAAGCCGATTTAAAAATCCGCCTGGGTGTACGCGATGAACAGTTACAGCGCGTGGCCATGGCCTTGCAGCGTTTGGCTTTGCGCCCCAGCGAAGCGGTGAATTTGTCACCCTTGAAGCCTGACGATGCGGTGCGGACGGCCATTCTGCTGCGCGCCGCCGTACCCGATGTGCAGTCTT
Organism: Rhodospirillaceae bacterium; assembly: GCA_016793005.1. Classification (GTDB taxonomy): domain Bacteria; phylum Pseudomonadota; class Alphaproteobacteria; order Rhodospirillales; family Rhodospirillaceae. The sequence goes on from JAEUKL010000019.1 coordinate 3,950, forward strand.
CCGCCAAACAGTTGGAAGGCGAATTGGGCGAACTTTATGCTGTGCGCAAAGGCGTGGAAGAGCAGCAACAGAAAGTCGCATTGGCCGCAGCGGGCTTGGTTGATCAGCGCCGCAGCCTTGAGCAAAAAGAGCACGACAAAGCCAAACTGCAATTGGAGCTGAGCGGCGCTACGGCCGCCGCCGATACCAAGCTGCAAAAGCTGGCCAGTGAAGCGGCCGACCTGAAAGACCTGGTGGCGAAAATCACCGCCGAGCGCGCCCGCCGCGAGAAAGAACGCGAGGCAGCACGCATTGCCGCTGAAGCAAAGCACCAGGCCGAGTTGGCCGCCGCAGCCAAAGCCGCCAAGCCCTCGACGAATCGGATCACGTTAAAGCCACCGCCGGGTGTAGAGGTTGCGCCGGGTTCAACGCCCCCTGAAACACAGGTGGCAGCGCTTCCGCCGCAAGCTGGAACGCAGCAGCCCAGCGCCGCCCCGAAGCAAGCCGCGAAACCGCCTGATTTGCGCCCCTTCAGCAAGGCCCGCGGCACAATGCCGCCGCCCGCCGTGGGGGCTTTGAAACGCCGGTTTGGCGACGCCACCGACGAGCCGGGGGCCTTAAGCCCCGGCGGCGTCAGCAAAGGCATCGTTATCGCCTCGCGGTCGGGCGGTCAGGTGATTGCCCCTTTCGATGGAACCGTGGCCTTTGCGGGTCCGTTCCGTGGATATGGGCTTCTCTTGATCATCGAACATAGCGAAGGATACCATACCCTTCTTGCAGGCTTAGGCCGGATTGACTGCGTGCTTGATCAGCGCGTATTTGCCGGCGAACCAGTCGGCGTAATGAACAGCCATGGTGCTTCGGATCTCTACGTCGAACTCAGGCAAAATGGACAACCTGTAAACCCCCTTCCTTGGTTAGAAAGCCGAACCGGCAAGAGCAACGGATGACAATTCAAAAGAAAATCAAAATTTCCACCGCCCTTCTTTTTTCAGCGGCAAGTCTGGCCCTGACGGCCATGCCGCTTGCGGCCAGCGCTGCCGATGCGAAGTTCTCGAATGATACGTACAAATATCTGGAACTGTTCGGCGACGTGTTCGAGCGCGTGCGCCGCGATTACGTGGAAGAAGTGACCGACCAGGAGCTTCTGGAAAACGCCATCAACGGCATGTTGACCTCGCTTGATCCGCATTCGAGCTACATGCCTGCGAAAAGCTTCCAGGAAATGCAGGAGCAAACCAAAGGCGAGTTTGGCGGCCTGGGCATTGAAGTGAACATGGAAAACGGCCTGGTGCGCGTGGTATCGCCCATCGACGACACGCCCGCTGCCAAAGCCGGTGTGCAGCCGGGTGATTACATCATCGCACTGGATGCGAAGCCGCTGATTGGTCTGACGCTGAATGAAGCCGTGGATAAAATGCGCGGTGCACCCGATACGGAAATCACCGTCACGATCCGCCGCCAAGGTATCGAGCCGTTCGATTTGAAGCTGAAGCGCGCGGTCATCAAGGTGCAGTCGGTGCGCTCACGCGTGGAAGGCGATATCGGCTATATCCGCATTACGTCGTTCAATGAACAGACGCAAACCGGACTTGAAAATGCAATCAAGGATCTGAACGCAAAGCTTGGCAGCAAATTGAAGGGTTATGTGCTTGATCTGCGCAACAACCCGGGCGGCTTGTTGGATCAGGCCGTGTCGGTGTC
>JAEUKL010000118.1 GCA_016793005.1 Rhodospirillaceae bacterium
TTTGGGTCTCTGTCTCCCCGGCAGTTCCGCCGCAAATTTGGCGAAACCACTGAAATGCTAGATTTTTTTAGCGCAGAACACAACCCGACCTTACCCGGCTGAGCATAGGTTTTCGGCATAAGGCCGTGAAAAAATGGCAGAAAAGCTTGGGTCCTTCGACCTCAACCACGATCAACCATCCGAAGCAGCCCGCCTTAAGGTCGGTCTAGGGCTCGACCGGTGCCTCTTCCGTTGTCGGTGACGGCGGCGGATTCCATTTCACCAGTGCGGCCTTGATGGCGTTTGCCGTTTCCGTGGCTTTTTCCTCGTGCACATAGTGCCCCGCCCCAGCCACCACCACCAAGTCGCTGCCCGGCATGGATGCCTGCAACTGCTTGCGCAAAGCGTCGGGGTGGTTGCGGTCGCTCTCGCCAAAAATCGAAAGAACGGGCACTTTCACCTGCGGCAACAACGGCACCTCTTCACCCGGCGTGAACTGGCTCATCATCGCGGTAGTGCCGGGCCAGTAATCGTCTGTCTGCGAAGTGCGGTCCAGATCGTCCATCACGTCCTTGGTGATCACGTCGGGGTTCACAAACGACGTTTTCAGGAATTTCTCGCGCCACTCGCGGTTGCCGAACAGCTTGGCCGACATGCGCGGCAACGGGAATGGCGCCATCGCCATGATTTTCGGCACACCAGTTTCAAGAATGCCGGGATCAATCAGGATCATGCCTGCCGCTTCCGGGTCTTTCACACCCGCGTGCAGCGCGATGGCACCGCCCATGGAATGCCCCCCGTAGATCGGCTTTGTCACACCCAGCGCACGCACAAGGTCGATTGCGAATTTAGCCTGGCCGGAATTGCTGTAGTCGTAGTTGACCGGCTTCGACGACAGACCGTAACCAGGGAAATCGAAGGCCACTACATAGGCGACACTGCTCAGCAGCGGCGCTAAGTTGCGGAACGATTGCAGCGAGTTCCCAAAGCCGTGCATGAGCACGATATTGGGTTTACCTTCCGCCGGTTCCCCATAGGTGCGATAACGAACGGTCAAGCCATCGACATCGATGAATTTATCATCGGCATAGGCTAGTTGCTTGGCGGGCACCCCCGGTTTGCCGCTCGGCCAGTAGGCATAGCCAACAAGGGCGGCGTACCCTACGACGACAACGCCAACGAGGCCGATCAAAATTTTCTTCATCGCTTCCCCCAAGAACACAACACACGCTAGGCATCAGGCCGCGAATGCTGTGTCCAAAATCTGTAACAAATCCGAGCAATCGTTCACGCAGACATGCGGCTGATGTTTCCCCGCGTGCTGCTCAGCATGCACGAGAACAGTCGTACACCCGCCAGCCTGCCCGCATTCCATGTCGATATCATTATCCCCAACGAACCACACATGACGGCCCAGTGTGATCGCCGAATTTTCCAGCGCCATGTGCACGGGTTCAAGCATGGGTTTGTCGCGCACCGCGTCTTGGGCACCCACAAGCTTGGCGAAATACCCAGTCCATCCCAAGTGCTGGGCCTCGGCGCGGAGGTATTTCCCGGTCTTGTTGCTGACCACGCCCAGGTAAATCCCGTGATCGGTTGCCCGCTTCAACACATCTTCGGCCCCCGGCAATACGCGCAGCATCTCAAGATGTACATCGGAAAAAGCCTTGTAATAGTGCTCGCGCGCTTCTTCCCAGCGGTCGCCGAAGATCCTCGGGAACGTGTCGCGCAAAGACCCTGCGACGCGCGCGTGAATCTCATCCTCACTCCAAGGGTCATGACCCATTTTCGGCAATGTGATATTGAGCGCCTTGCCGATGGTGGGCCACGTATCCACCAGCGTGTTGTCCCAATCGAACAAAATTGCCTTGGGGGCAGGAAGTTTCACCATGGTTAGGCCTTCACCGACCAGGCGCTGTCATCCAACCCGTTGACGTAGTCCAGGTACGCTTTGCGTAAATTCAGCGCCATTTCGCCCGGTGCGCCATTGGCAATCATGCGTTCATCCACTTGCACCACGGGAAGCACAAATGTGGTGGTGCCGGTCAGGAACACTTCTTTCGCCGCCAGAACGTCGTCCAGCGTGAAGGTGCGCTCTTGCACCGTGTAGCCAGCTTGCTTTGCCAATTTCATCACTGTCGCGCGCGTAATGCCGCTGAGGATTTTGTTGGTGCCGGGATGCGTGACAATGGTTTTGTCTTTGGTGACCAGCCAGGCGTTGGATGCGCTGGCCTCAGTCACCACGCCATCTTCACGCACCAGCAACGCTTCAAAAGCCTTGGCCTCGACGGCGGCCTGTTTGGCCAGCGCGTTGGGCAGTAACCCCACGGACTTAATGTCCACCCGCCCCCAGCGGATATCGGGCTGCACCGTCACCTTCACACCCGCTTGTGCCACGGCTTCTGCAGGGCCAGCGCCATGCTTGGCCGTCATCACGACGGACGGTTTGATCTGTTTCAGCGGGAACGGATGATTGCGCACGGCCACACCGCGCCCGACCTGGATATAAACCGCCCCCATCCTGATACGATTGAGCCGCACGATTTCGCGCATGATCGCGGTCATGGCCGCATCGGTCATCGGCGTAGGAATACGCAATTCAGCGAGTGATCGACGCAACCGCGCCAGATGCCCCGCGTGATCCACAGGCTTGCCGTTCCAAATGCATGTCACTTCGTACACGGCATCGGCGAACTGATAGCCGCGATCCTCGATGTGCACGAACGCCTGCTGTTGCGGCAGGTAACGGCCATTAACGTATGCCACGTGGCTCATGGTTAGAAGTATTCCAGCCGGACCGAGAATAATTTCTCAACTTGTTTCACAGCCGACTTCGCCGCAAAAAGCACAATACGGTCGCCGGTTTCCACAATCGATGTGCCTCGCGGAACGATCACCTGCCCTTTTCGGATGACAGCTCCGATGCGCGTGCCGCTGGGCAGGTTCAGTTCGCGCAAGGGCTTGCCGACCAGGCCCGATGTTTGCATCGCCTCGGCTTCAATTAATTCGCCAAAGTCATCCTGCACCGTATGGACGGCATGAATGCGCCCACGGCGCACGTGCTGCAAAATACGCGATACCGTCACTGAACGCGGATTTACGATTACATCAACGCCTAAACTGCCCACCAGCGAGTTATAACCCGACTTGTTCAGAAGAGTGATCACGCGCTCAGCGCCTTTACGTTTCGCAAGCAATGACGCGAGGATATTGGTTTCATCCTGGTGCGTCAGCGCCACGACTGTTTTTGCATCATGCACGCCTGCCTCGGACAAAATTCCGGGGTCCATCGCATCGCCATGGAGCACAGTGGTGGATTTCAGGGTTTGCGCCAGAAACTCGGCACGGGCGCGGTCGAACTCGATGATCTTCGTATTGATTTCAGGATGGTCGCGCTCTAACTGTTCCGCGACAAAAAGCCCGATGTTGCCGCCGCCCAAAATCACAACCCGGCGCGTGGCCTCTTCCTCATGGCCGAACGTGGCGAGTGCACGCTGGCATTGATCAGATGCCACAACAAAGTAAACATCATCGCCGTCATACATTTCATCGTCGGCGCGCGGAATAATAACGCGCTCACCGCGTTTAATGCCGACGACAACAATTTTCAGGTCAGGAAATAAACTGGTCAGTTGACGCAATGGAGTCGCTGAAATCGGCGTATCCGCCGTACAGCGCACGCCCACAAGACGCACTTTATCATCGGCCAGCGAAATCACTTCGGTGGCGCCCGGCGTTTCGATGCGGCGCTTCACGGCGCGCGCCACCTCCACCTCGGGCGAGATCACGACATCAATGGGAATCCCCCGCGTGGTGAAAAGATCGCCCCACACAGGCTGCAGGTAAACCTGGCTGCGGATCCGCGCGATCTTGGTCGGCACCTTGAATAAGGAGTGCGCAATTTCACATGCCACCATGTTCACTTCGTCGGAATACGTGACCGCGATGATCATGTCGGCGTCGGCGATACCCGCACGTTCAAGCACGTCGGGATGCGAGGCATGGCCAATCACTGCCGTCACGTCAAGATTCTCAGCCACTTGCCGTACCAAGCTGGCATCCTGGTCGATGACCGTGATGTTCCCGCCTTCAGCCGCCAAATACGCGGCGATGCTTGAGCCCACCTCGCCCGCGCCGCAAACGATAATCTTCATAAAGACAATGCCCTATCAGTCGGAGCGAACACTCACGCGGCCGAGCGGCATAACCTTGCTTGTCGAACCTTCACGGCTTTGGCGCATATCGCCGCCCACCCCGAGCGACTTGAGCTTACGGTGCAGCGCTGAACGCTCCATGCCCACAAACTCGGCGGTGCGCGAGATATTGCCGCCGTAACGAATGACTTGCGCCACCAGATATTCGCGCTCGAACATTTCACGGGCATCACGCAGCGGCAGCGTCATGATCTCGTCCGAGCGCTGCAATTTCAGCATCTGCGGCGCGTCGGACCCGATATCCGGCGGCAGCATGTCGGCCCGAATCTGATCGTTCACACTGCCCGGCGCCATAATCAGCAGCCAGTCGATGACGTTGCGCAGTTGGCGCACGTTGCCCGGCCATTGATAGGTTTGCAGGGCGGCAATGGCATCCTCGCCCAGTGCGCGGCGCGGTAACCCCGATGTGGCGGCGCCACGGTCCAGCAGGTAACGCGCAAGTTCCGGAATATCCTCGCGGCGTTCGGCCAGTGGCGGCACCTGGATGGGCACGACACTGAGGCGGTAGTAAAGTTCCTCGCGGAACAACCCGTTGCGGATTTCCGCTTTCAGATCACGGTTCGTGGTGGCGATGAAACGCACATCCAGTTCCACGTGGCCCATGCCGTTCGCGCGATCAATGTTCTGATCCTGCAACACACGGATGATGCGGCCTTGCGTTTCCAGCGGCATATCGGCCACTTCATCCAGCAACAATGTGCCGCCATCTGCCAGTTCCAACAGCCCCAGCGCGCGTTGATCTTTCGCACCCGCCGTGCCGAACAGCAACTCCTGCAAACGGTCCGGATGCAGCGAAGCGCAGTTGACTACGACAAACGGGCCATTGGCGCGCGGCGAGCACATGTGAATCTGGCGTGCCACAACTTCCTTACCCGAGCCCGCCGGGCCGGTAATCAGCACGCGCGAGCCTGTGGGGCCCACGCGCTCGACCACACGCCGTAAGTTAGAGACGGAAACGCAGTTCCCAATCAGTTTCTCGGGGTCACCGGCGCGGCTTTTCAGTTCCAGGTTTTCACGCTTCAAGCGCGCGGCCTCGATGGCACGCTCAAGGATCAGCAACAACCGGTCGGCCTGGAACGGCTTTTCAATGAAATCGTAAGCGCCCTGCTTGATAGCTTTCACAGCAGTTTCGATTGTGCCGTGGCCGCTGATCATGATCACCGGCACGGACGGGCGCATATTCTTGATTGCGCTTAAGACCTGCAAACCGTCAAGTTTGCTGCCTTCCAGCCAGATATCGAGGATCACCGCCGCCGGCGCCTTGGCTTTCAGCAACGCAAGCGCCTGGTCGCCCCCGCCCGCTTCCCGCGTGGTGTAGCCCTCATCCTGCAAGATGCCTGAAATCAGCATCCGGATGTCGGCTTCGTCATCAACGATGAGAATGTCTTGAGCCATGCTTGAACCTATGCGTTTGCCCGCAAGGGCGTATGGACGGTATTTTCAGGACGCGACGTTGTATCGGCATTTTTTGCTGCAGCAAGCGTGAGCGTGACTAAAGCCCCACTACCGACGGGAGCATCATCAAGGGTCACCGTGCCGCCATGATCCTCGACAATTTTTTTCACAATCGCCAAGCCAAGCCCCGTGCCCTTGGTCCGGGTCGTGACATAGGGCTCTGTCAGCCGGTGGCGTTCATGCGCTGGCAAACCAACACCATTGTCGCTGACGCGGATTTGGCAGATCGCATCTCCGCCCACCAATTCAGCCTTGATCTCGCCCGCGTCACTGCCAGAGGTCTGCGCGAG
>JAEUKL010000158.1 GCA_016793005.1 Rhodospirillaceae bacterium
GGATCATGCGCCGCGCCATGCGCCATGCGCACCTGATGGGCTGCGCCGAACCCTTGATGTACCGCCTGGTCCCGGCGTTGGTGAACGAAATGGGCCAGCAGTACGGTGAACTGGAACGCGCGCAGCCGCTGATTACGGAAACACTGTTGCTGGAAGAAACGCGCTTCAAATCGATGTTGGAGCGTGGCCTGAAACTCTTGGACGATGAAACCAAGAGCATCTCGTCGGGTAGCAACCTCTCGGGCGAAGTGGCCTTCAAACTTTACGACACTTATGGCTTCCCGCTGGATCTGACCCAAGATGCCTTGCGTGCGCGCAACATCGGCGTAGACACAGCCGGCTTTAATGCCGCCATGGAACGTCAGCGCGCCGAGGCTCGCAAAGCCTGGGCCGGCTCGGGCGATGCCGCCACCGAGAAAGTATGGTTTGAAGTGAAAGACAAAGTCGGCGCGACCGACTTTTTGGGCTACGCCACCGAAACCGCCGAGGGCCGCGTTACGGCGCTGGTCGTGAACGGCGCATCTGTCACCAGTGCCAAACAGGGTGATACGGTTTCCGTTGTGGCCAACCAATCGCCGTTCTACGCGGAATCTGGCGGTCAGGTGGGTGACAGCGGCGTGATTCAAATTGCCGGTGGCAAGGGCGAGATCACCGTCACCGATACGCAGAAAAATGCCGACACCGTGTTCGTGCACTCGGGCACAGTTACGAAGGGTAATGTCTCGGTCGGTGATGAAGCCGTGTTCGCGGTCGACGGCAAGCGCCGGGCCGCCATTCGCGGGCATCACTCGGCCACACACTTGCTGCATGCCGCTTTACGCAAAGTGCTGGGCAGCCACGTCACGCAAAAGGGTTCGCTTGTGGCCTCCGATAAGCTGCGCTTCGACATCAGCCACAACAAGGCGTTGAGTGCCGATGAAGTGCGCAAGATTGAAGACTTGGTGAACGCCGAAATTCGCAGCAACGCCGATGTGACGACACGCCTGATGGATACCGAAGCGGCCATCAAAGCCGGGGCTATGGCGTTGTTCGGCGAAAAGTACGGCGATGAAGTGCGTGTTGTCTCTATGGGCTCGCATAACGACAACGCTGAGCCGCAGTATTCGGTCGAACTCTGTGGTGGTACGCACGCACGCCGCACGGGCGATATTGGCCTGTTCAAGATCGTCGGTGAATCCGCGGTCGCGGCCGGTGTGCGCCGTGTGGAAGCCGTGACGGGTGCTGCCGCTGAAGCCTGGGTGATCGAACAGGATCGCCTGGTGAAGGAAACCGCAGCGGCCTTGCGTGTTGCTCCGCCGGAATTGCCGGCCCGTGTGGCCGCTCTGGTGGAAGAACGCAAAAGCCTCGAGAAGGAAATCTCGGACCTGCGCCGTAAACTCGTTGCCTCGGGCGGCGGGGGCGGGGCTTCGCAGGGCCAGGCATCCAAATCCATCGCGGGTGTGAACTTCGCGGGCCGCGTGCTCGATGGCATCCCGGCCAAAGACCTCAAAGGTATGGCCGACGACATCAAGAAGCAGATCGGCTCAGGCGTTGTGGCCCTGGTCAGTGTGGCCGATGGCAAAGCGTCGCTGGTGGTCTCGGTCACGGAAGACCTGACCGCCAAACTCAGCGCCGTGGACCTGGTGAAAGCCGGGTCGGCGATTCTGGGCGGGAAGGGGGGCGGTGGCCGCCCCGACATGGCCCAGGCCGGTGGCCCCGAGGGCGGGCAGGCCGATAAAGCGATCGCGGAAATCGAAGCCGAAATCCAGCGCCGCGCCGCCTAAATATCTGATTTATTTAATGAAATGGAGCCTTTGCAATCTTGCATAGGTGCCGTTCTATTTTTCTATATTGCACCGCAACATTTTTGTTGACGGCCGCACTGCGCTCACCTATTTTGTGTGCACTGCAGCATGATTGTTTGCGTTGCACAGCTGCAGGCCAAGATTTTGCACACCGCGTTTTTCGGCGCTGTTTGTCGGCGCCCCATAAAGAAACATCACCGTCTCGAAGAGACCGAGACCTACAAAGGATCAAGGCTATGGAAAAAGTGTACGCTGACTTCGTTGCTTTCAATCAAGATAACTTCGACGCTTTCGTGAAAAGCTCCACCACGTTCGCCAAGGGCGTTGAGCAATTCACCAAGCACATCGCTGAACTGGCCCAGAAGTCGGTTGAAGATGCGGTCGAACTGTCGAAGAAATTCGCCACCGTGAAGAACGTCAACGACGTCGTCGCTCTGCAAACGAAGCTGATCGAAGAAGGCTTCGAAAGCGCGATCGAAGAAAGCAAGAAGGTCGCCGACCTCTCTGCCTCGGTCATCAAAGAAGCTTCGGCTCCGCTCGCTGAGCGCGTGAAAGCCAACATCGTTGCCATCAACGCCGCCGCTGCCAACGTGCAGTCGACGGTTGCGAAGGCGACCACTGGTTCAAAGAAGGCTGCCTAAACCCTCCCCCTCGATCTAGGCAGACTTTTAAGAAAGGCCCGACACTCCCTCCCCCGTCGGGCCTTTCGCTTGTCTGGATGGCACTTGGCCTTATCGGAAAACCGGCTTCCACTTTTCCGGGCCAAGTGCTTCAGCGAAAGGGCCCGACCTTAAGAACGCCTCGGGCCTTTCGCTTTTGTATTCGGCACTTGGCCTAATCGGAAAACCGGCTTCCACTTTTCCGGGCCAAGTGCTTGTACAAAAGGCCCGACCTTAAACAGGCTTCGGGCCTTTCGCTTTTCTGGCATTGACCCTTACTGCCCGCCGGACCACCATTCTGCTTGGTTCGTTGAAAGGGCTCGTCCATGCGTTTTGAAAGCACCACATCCTACGTCGCCACCGAAGACCTGAAGGTCGCGGTGAATGCGGCTATCAATCTGGAACGTCCTTTGCTGGTGAAAGGTGAGCCTGGGACGGGCAAAACCATTCTGGCCCATGAAGTCGCGGCCTCGTTGAAGATGCCGCTTCTGACTTGGCATATCAAATCCACCACCAAGGCCCAACATGGCCTGTACGAATACGACGCGGTGGCCCGTTTAAGAGATGGTCAGCTGGGTGAGGCGAAAGTCAAAGACATCGCCAACTACATCCGTCCCGGCAAGCTGTGGCAGGCCTTTACGCACGAAAAGCGCTGCGTGCTGCTGATTGATGAAATCGACAAGGCCGACATCGAATTCCCCAACGACCTGCTGCAAGAACTCGACCGTATGGAGTTCTTTGTCTACGAAACCGGCCAGACCATTAAGGCCGCCACGCGCCCCGTGGTCATCATCACCTCGAACAACGAGAAGGAACTACCCGACGCGTTCCTGCGCCGCTGTTTCTTCCACTACATCCGCTTCCCGGACCGCGACACCATGGAAGAAATCGTGCACGTGCACTTCCCCGATGTGAAAAAAGCCTTAGTCCGCGATGCGCTGCAGGCTTTTTTTGAACTGCGCGATGTGCCCGGTATGAAAAAGCGCCCGTCCACATCCGAGCTGTTGGATTGGATCAAACTGCTGATGTCGGATGACATTTCAGCCGAAGCTTTGCGCACCAAGGATCTCAAAACCGTGCTGCCGCCGCTGCATGGGGCCTTGGTGAAGAACGAGCAGGACGTGCATCTGTTAGAGCGCCTAGCGTTCCTATCACGGCGCGAGAACCGCTAGAGGCGCACGACCATGTTCCTCAACCTTCTGGATGGCATGAAGCGGGCAGGGTTGCCGGTGTCGATCACCGAGTACCTGACCCTGGTTGAAGCCACGGAAGCGAACCTGGCCGATTACAACGTCGAGGATTTTTACTACCTCGCGCGCACCATCATGGTGAAGGACGAGCGTCTGCTGGATCGTTTTGACCGCGTGTTCGCCGAGGTGTTCAAGGGCCTTGAGGGCAGCGCGAGTGTAGAGTCCATCGCCGCCAACATTCCTGCCGAATGGCTGAAAATGCTCTCTGAACTGAATTTGTCGGACGAAGACAAAGAGAAGATCAAAGCGCTTGGCGGCTGGGACAAGCTGATGGAAACGCTGAAACAGCGTTTGGCTGAACAGAAGGATCGCCACCAGGGCGGCAACAAATGGATCGGCACGGGCGGGCGCTCGCCGTTCGGCGCTTACGGTTACAACCCCGAAGGGGTGCGCATTGGGCAGGATGAAAGCCGGCACCGCCGCGCCGTAAAGGTGTGGGACAAGCGCGAGTTCAAGAACCTCGACGACGACGTTGAAATCGGCACGCGTAATATAAAAATGGCCCTGCGCCGCCTTCGCCGTTTCGCCCGCGAAGGTGCGCCCACGGAACTGGATATCGACGGCACCATCAGCGCCACAGCCCGCCAGGGCGGTTGGCTGGACTTGCAGATGGTGCCCGAGCGCCACAACGCGGTGAAGGTGCTGTTGTTCCTGGATGCCGGGGGCAGCATGGATGATCACGTGAAAGTTTGTGCCGAGTTGTTTTCGGCCGCGCGCAACGAGTTCAAGCATCTCGAATATTACTACTTCCACAATTGCCTCTATGAAGGCGTGTGGAAGGACAATCGCCGCCGTCACGACCAGAAGATTTCCACCTTCCAACTGATGCGCACTTATGCGGCTGACTACAAACTGATCTTCGTGGGCGATGCCTCCATGAGTCCCTACGAAATTGTGCATCCCGGTGCCGCGGTTGAGCACTGGAACGAAGAGTCCGGCGAAACGTGGATGCGCCGCGTCCTCGACACTTGGCCCAAATCTGTGTGGCTGAACCCGCTCCCGCAGAAGCACTGGCGGTACACCGAATCCATCTCCATGATCCGCTCGCTGATGGACGACCGCATGTACCCCCTGACGCTGGGTGGTCTTGATGCGGCTATGGCCGAACTGAAACGCTAGAATCTGTTCGTTTCTGTCGGGCTTTTGACCGGAAATGTTGCTTTTGTTACAGGGGCTTACAAAGCGCGCGCTTGGCCGACACAATACTGATACGCTGGCGTCTTATATTTTCCAGGCAAACACCCGACATAATGCTCCGATGAACGGATCTTCCGATGAACGATAGCGGTCGCGATTCCTTTTCCAACCAAACCGGTGAAGCCCCGCAGTCGCGCGCGGCAAAATTCGGCGCCAATGTATCTGCGCTGATCAAAGAGCGCCGGTTCCCAAGGCCGCAGTTGAATCTCCGTTGGGTCGGCGGCACGGTGGTTGTGCTGGTGCTGTTGTATGTCTTGTGGCCTTCGGGCAATGGTGCGGCGGTGTCCTACCGCACGGTTGAAACCACGCGCGGGCCACTCACAGTCACAGTGACGGCCACAGGCACCTTGCAGCCGGTGAACACGGTCGAAGTCGGTGCAGAAATTTCCGGCCAGATCGAAACCGTCCTTGCCGATTACAACGCCGATGTGTCCAAGGGCCAAGTGCTGGCGATGATGGACACGGACAACCTGCGTGCCAAGGTCGCGCAATCGCGCGCATCGCTGGCCGCATCGCGCGCGCGCGTGGAAGATGCACGCGCCACCGCCGCTGAAGCCAAGTTGAAGCTAAACCGCATTAAAGACCTGAATGCGCGCGGTAACGCCTCGAAGCAGGATCTGGATGCCGCTGTGGCTGCCGAAGCCCGCGCCAGTGCGGGGCTTGCGAACGCGCAAGCGCAAGTGAATGTCTCGCAAGCGCAACTGTTGGCCGATGAAACGACACTCGGCAAAGCTGAAATCAAATCACCCATTGATGGTGTTGTTTTGATGCGCCAGGTCGAACCGGGCCAAACCGTCGCGGCGTCGCTG
>JAEUKL010000197.1 GCA_016793005.1 Rhodospirillaceae bacterium
GTTTCGCCAAGCTCCTGATGGCCGCCGGGGATGCTCCATTCGCGCTCGCGTGGCGGCTGCCCGCGCTTGATCATCAGCACATCGGCGTCCTTCACGATCACGACGCCGACGCCAACAACCGGTTTGGGATAGGTGGGAGGAGTATTCATACCACTCACCATACAGCCGATAACGGATTGATATCAAAGTAGATTAATTCGAGCCGTGGACGGCCAATTCTAAATGTTCTATTATTGTTCTCATGAGTGACAATACCCCCTTACGCTGGCTGTTCCTGGACCTGAACAGCTACTTCGCAAGTGTTGAACAGCAGTTCCGCCCCGAACTGCGGGGCAAGCCGGTCATTGTCTCGCCGGCCGAGTCTGAATTCACCAGCGCCATTGCGGCCAGTTATGAAGCGAAAAAGTACGGCATCAAAACCGGCACTATGATCGCCGATGCGCGCGTCATGTGCCCAGGGGTCGTCGTGGTTCAGGCCCGGCACGATGTGTACGTGAAGTTTCATCATGCCATTGTGAAAGAGGTCTGGAACCATATCCCCGTCACCACGATCTGCTCCATCGACGAAGTGGCCTGCGCGCTTATGGGGCGAGAGCGCAAGGTGGAGAATGCTGTGGCCATCGCCAACAGCATCAAACGCGGCATTCGCAAAAACGTGGGCGAATGGTTGGGCTGCTCGGTCGGCCTGGCGCCGTCGCGCATGCTGGCCAAAGTCGCCGCCGATATGCAAAAGCCCGATGGCCTGACAATCCTTGAAGCGCACGATCTGCCCACGAAGTTGCTGCCGCTGAAGTTGGGCGATTTTCCCGGCATCGGCTGGAACATGAGCACGCGATTGCGAGAACGGGGTGTCGAAACGGTTGGCGATTTGTGGCAGCTCACGCGCCAGCGCACGCGGGCGCTGTGGGGCAGCATCGAGGGCGAGCGGTTCTGGTACGAATTACACGGGTACGATATCCCCGACCGGCCCGAGGCGAAGAAAAGCAGTATCGGGCACAGTCACGTGCTGGCCGCGAAAATGCGTGACCCCGACGCAGCGCGGCTGGTGGCGCGGCGGTTGCTGCTGAAAGCGGGCACGCGATTAAGGCGTATGGGCCTGGCGAGTGGGGCCATGGCGTTGCATGCGATCTTTGAAGGCGGCGAGCCGCCCGACAAATGGAAGAAGCGCTCGTGGCGCAATGACGAAGGGTGGGGCACCGATATCCGCTTTCACCCGACACAGGATACGGCCTACCTGCTGACGAAACTGGATGAGGAATGGGCGGCGCTGATGCGCGAAAAGCCAAACCGCCGTTTCAAGTCCGTGGGAATCGTGCTGCATGGCTTGTGCCCGGCCGGCCACGTGACACCCGATTTGTTTGCGCCAGGCCATGAACAAAAATCTCAGGGGCAGGGCGTGGATTTGTACTCGGCCGTCGACCGCATCAACAAAAAATACGGCCAAGACACCGTTGCATTAGGCGTCTTGCCCGGCCAGATCGCCAAATACGTCGGCGCGAAAATTGCCTTCAACCGGATTCCCGATTTAGCGGAATTCGACGAATAGCCGTGTTTCATGTATAGAGCGGGGATGATCCCGCAACCCACCAAATTTGATCTCGGTTTCCGGCGTTCCCTGGCGGTGCGCTTGCGCAACTATTTCTTTGCCGGCGTGCTGATCACGGCCCCCATTGGGATCACGCTGTACGTATCCTGGTCGGTGATCTCGTGGATCGACGATACCGTAAAGCTGGCGCTGCCCGCTTGGGTCTCCGGCATGGAGTTTCCGGGTATTGGCCTCATCGTACTACTGGGCGGGCTCACGTTTGTCGGCTTCATTACAGCGAATGTTCTTGGCCGGGTGCTGCTGCGCTGGGGTGAGCAGATCGTCAAACGCCTGCCGGTCGTCAGCAGTCTTTATTCGGCCATCAAACAAATTCTAGAGTCCGTGCTGGGCAGCAAAGCCAGTTCGTTCCGCGAGGTCGTACTGGTGGAGTACCCACGCCGCGAAATGTGGACGCTTGGCCTGCTGTTAGGTGAAAGCTACGGCGAAGTGCAGGAAAAAACCGGCGAGAAGCTGTTCAACGTGTACCTGCCGACCACGCCGAACCCCACATCGGGCTATTTGGTGTTCCTGCCGCGCTCGCAGATGATCCACCTCGATATGTCGGTCGAAGACTGCATGAAGATGATCGTCTCGGGTGGTATTGTGACCCCGCCGTACAAGCCCGACAGCAAGGGCCTCTAAGCGCTACCCTGACCGTAGCGTCTTAATCGCTTCGTCCTGTTCAAACAGGTAAAGCATGGTGCGCAGCGCTTCGCCGCGCGGGGTTTTCAGTTCAGCATCGCGCGAAATGATCAGCTGTGCATCGTCACGCGCGATGGCCACCAGTTCACCGTGAACGCTTAAATCCGCCATGCGGAATTCGGGCATGCCGCTTTGCCGCGTGCCCAGCATTTCGCCGCTTCCTCTGAGGCGCAGGTCTTCCTCGGCAATCAGAAAGCCATCTTCGGTTTGGCGCAAAATATTCAATCTTGCTTTCGCGGTTTCACCCAAAGGTGGCGCAAACAGTAGCAGGCATGTGCCTTCCTTACCGCCGCGCCCGACGCGCCCGCGCAACTGATGCAACTGTGACAAGCCAAAGCGCTCGGCATGTTCGATCACCATAATGGTTGCGTCGGGCACATCGACGCCCACTTCGATGACGGTCGTTGCCACCAGAATCTTCGGGCCACTACTGTCTTTACCAGGGCCGTCCTTAGAGGCAAAAGCTTCCATCACCACATCGCGCTCGTTGGGTTTCATGCGGCCATGAATGAGGCCAACCGTATTGCCCAGCCGCGCTTTCAGTGTGGCGTAGCGGTCCTCGGCGGCAGCAAGGTCGGTCACCTCAGATTCTTCAATGAGCGGGCATACCCAGTATACCTTCGCCCCTTTCTGGATGGCGCGCCCGATACCGGCGATGGTTTCATCCAGGCGTTCCAGGCTGATGGTACGCGTATCGACCGGTTTACGGCCCGGCGGCTTTTCATCCAACTTCGACACATCCATATCGCCGTAAGCCGTGAGCGCCAACGTGCGTGGAATGGGCGTGGCGGTCATCACCAACATGTCGGTGCCGCGGCCTTTCTCGGCCAGTTCCAATCGCTGCGCGACGCCAAAGCGATGTTGCTCGTCGATCACGGCGAAGGCGAGATCGGCAAATTCCACATCTTTCTGTACGAGGGCATGCGTGCCCACGACCATATGAATGCTGCCGTTGGCCAGCCCTTCCATGATTTCGGTGCGCACAGCCCCTTTGACGCGGCCTGTGAGAATTTCCAAACGCACGCCGGCTAATGCGGCAAGGGGTTTTAGGTTTTCGAAATGCTGATGCGCCAGAAGTTCCGTCGGCGCCATCATCGCCGCTTGGGCGCCGGCTTCGACCGCAATCAGCATCGACATCAGGGCCACAAGTGTTTTGCCGCTGCCCACATCGCCTTGCAGCAGGCGCAGCATGCGGTTCTCACTGCTCATGTCGGCTTCAATCTCGGCAAGCGTGCGGCTTTGCGCACCAGTCAGTTTGTAGGGCAGGCCCGCAATCACCTTGGCCCGCAGTTTGCCATCGCCTTTCAGTTCGCGGCCGCGGCGCTTGCGCGCTTTCAAGCGCACCAGTGACAGTGCTAACTGGTTCGACAGCATTTCGTCATAGGCCAGGCGCGACCGCGATAGTGTGAGCGGCGATAATTCAGCTTCACTGGTGGGGTTGTGCGCTGTGGTCAGGGCCTCATGCCAATCGGGCCACTGGCGTTGTTTCTTAAACGCAGGGTCCAGCCAATCGGGTAGTTTTGGCGCACGCTCTAACGCGGCCTTTACAGCACGGTCCAGTACTTTGCCCGATAATCCGGCGGTGAGGGGATAGACCGGCTCCACGCGCTGCACCGAGGCGATGTCTTTTAGTTCCACGATATGATCAGGGTGCGTCATCTGGCGGCGGCCATCAAACAACTCGACCTTGCCCGAGATCACGCGGCGTTCGCCGATGGGCAGCGCATCTTCCAGGTAATCGCCCTTGGCGTGGAAGAACACCAGCACGATGCGGCCCGTGTCATCGCCGCAGGTGACGCGGTAGGGCACACGCCTGTTTCCAGGCGGCGGCGGGCTGTGGGCCAGCACCTCGACCGTCAACGTCACCACATCATTCGGAGGGGCATCGCCCACCTTGGGTGAAAACCGCCGGTCAATGAGGCCCGAGGGCAAGTGCCACAGCAGATCGACAATTTTCTCGCCTACCAGCTTTTCCACCAGCTTGCCCAGGCGCGGCCCAATGCCTTTCAGCGCCGTCGTTTTGACGAACAGCGGATTGAGAATTTCAGGCCTTAAAGAGGACTTAGGCGAGGACATGACCGAACAAAAACAACCAGGGCCAATGGTGACAGACGAGGCTCCGCCCTATATACACTGCCGCGTTCCTGGGGGCCATGCGGGCCCAGCCGGGAGGAGTCTATTTGCGGTATGGCCATCATGGATGTCGAAACCCGGAAAAAGCGCATTTTGTACCGCGCGGCGCACCGCGGCACCAAGGAAGCTGACGTGATTGTGGGCACGTTCTTTGCCGAACGCACGGCGGGTTTCCGTGCCGATCAGTTGGACGATGCCGACCGGGTGCTGGACCTGCTGGACGTGGATTTGATGGACTGGATCATCAAAAAGCAGCCCGTGCCGGACGCTCTGCGTTCGCCGCTGCTGGATGAATTGGTCGCCTATGGACGGGCGGAAGGCTGAGTAAGACTTAATGGAACGGTTTTTAGATAAAGTCAGCGCGCGCATTTTGGCAGGTGTGCCCGATGGATTTGACGCGCTGGTACTGGCCGAACGCGCACGCACGGCTTTGCGCGATGGCGCGCTGCACGTGGCGCGTGACGAAGGGCGCTTAACAGCGCTTGCTGACGCTATTGCTTTTTTCGCGCCCGAAATTGAAGTGGTGACAATTCCGGCGTGGGACTGCTTGCCCTATGACCGCGTTTCGCCGAATTCTGCTGTCGTCGCGCGGCGTATCGATGCCCTGTGCAAACTCACTGAGCCCATTGCAGCGGGCAAATTCCGGCTGGCCATCACGACAGTGAGTGCCGTGTTGCAACGCGTACCCAAGGCAGCGCAACTGACGGGCACCACGCGCGAGATCAAAAAAGGCACGCGCCTGGAACTTGAAAAATTCACGTCCTACCTCGCGGCCAACGGTTATGTGCGCGCCGAGCAGGTGATGGAGCCGGGTGAATTCGCCGTGCGCGGCGGGTTGATCGACATTTTTCCGCCGGGCTTACCTGAGCCGGTACGTATTGATTTGTTCGGTGACGAAGTAGAGGGCTTGCGGTCCTTCGATCCCGTCAGCCAGCGCACGACAAATCCGTGTGAACGTATTTCGCTGATGCCCATGAGCGAAATTATTCTAACGGCGGAAACCGTCAGCCGCTTCCGCAGCCGGTATCGCGAACTGTTTGGCGCGGTTGCTGTGGGCGATGCGCTGTATGAATCGATTGGGGAATCGCGCCGTTTTCTTGGCATGGAGCATTGGCTGCCGCTGTTCCATGACGGTCTTGATACGCTGCTTGATTATTTGCCGACGGCCAGCTTGTCGCTGGACCACGACATTGAAGAATCTGTCGCTGCGCGCTTTGAAACCATCCGCGACTATTTCCAGGCCCGCAAAACCGTTACCGCCGCACAAGCCAAGGGTGCAGAGGTGGAGGGGATGATTTACAACCCCATTCCCACGGGTGCGCTTTATATCGAACCTGATGAATGGCTGAAATTACTGGCAAGTAGACCCGTCAGTGCGCTGCGGTCCTTCGCGCCGGCTGATGTGAGCAACGACCAAGATGCCGGCGGTCGTCCGGGCCGTGACTTCGCCGATGTGCGCGCACGGCCCAACGAAAATGTCTATGAAGCCTTCTTAGCCCACATGCGCGGTGAGCAGGTGGCCGGGCGCAAGGTTGTGCTGGCGTGCACCAGCGCAGGATCGCGCGGGCGCATCAAAAGCGTGCTGAAAGACCATGGCTTTAC
>JAEUKL010000199.1 GCA_016793005.1 Rhodospirillaceae bacterium
CCATACATCGCGCAGATCAAAAGCCGTGCGTGTGATCACGTAAGCTTTCGCCACTTCAACCGGGCCTAAGCCTGTGCGGTCCATCAGGGTCGTCAGGAACGACGGCCCCACGCGGTTGATGAAGCTGTTGGTGGCCACCGTTGCGATGATCTCACGGCGCAGCTTATGGCGGCGGATCGGTTCCAAGTACTTTTTACGCAAGGCCGTCGGGAAATAGTTGACCAAATCTTCCTCTGCCGTTGCGTCATCGGGCAGGTCTGAATTGATCAGCTTGTCGTAGAGCCACATTTTCCCGTACGACAGGAATACCGCCAGTTCAGGCCGCGCCAGGCCTTGGCCTTTGCTCATGCGCTCCTGCAGGTCTTCGTCGTTGGGCAGGAATTCCACGTCGCGATTCAGCAAGCCTTCCCGCTCGAACAGCTTCATGGTGCGCTGCTGGCCTTCCAGCAGTTCGGCCGAACGCCGTTGCAGCATGCTGATGGTTTGCGATTGCTGGTAGTTGTCGCGAAGCACCAGTTCGCCCACCTCGTTGGTCATCTCGGCCAGCAGTTTATTGCGGTTGGGCAAGGTCAGCTTGCCTGCCGCCATCTGCGCATTAAGGAGAATTTTGATATTCACCTCGTGGTCCGAGCAATCCACGCCGGCGGAATTGTCGATGGCGTCTGTGTTCAAGCGCACACCCGCCATGGCCGCTTCGATACGTCCCCTTTGTGTCATACCAAGGTTGGCCCCTTCGCCGATCACATTGGCGCGCACCTGTTCGCCGTTGATGCGAATGGCATCATTCGCGCGGTCGGAGGCATCGGCATGGCTTTCGATGGAGGATTTTACGTACGTGCCGATGCCGCCGAAGAACAGCAAATCCACCTTCATGCGCAGAATCGCATTCAGGATTTCGGTGGGTGTCGCTTCGGCCTTGTTGATGTCCAGCACCTCTTTCATTTCCGGCGAAAGCTTGATCGACTTGGCCGAGCGCTCGAAAATCCCGCCCCCTTTGGAAATCAGCTTGGCGTTGTAGTCCGTCCAGTTCGAGCGCGGCAGCTTGAACATCCGCACCCGCTCTTCATAGCTTTTGGCGGCATCCGGATTGGGGTCGATAAAAATGTGCAGATGGTTGAAGGCAGCCTGCAACCTCGCATGCTTGGACAGCATCATGCCGTTGCCGAACACGTCACCCGACATATCGCCCACGCCGGCCACGGTGAAAGGTTGGCTTTGTGTATCAAGGCCCATTTCGCGGAAGTGGCGCTTCACGCACTCCCACGCACCCTTTGCCGTAATCCCCATGGCTTTGTGGTCGTAACCCACCGACCCGCCCGAGGCATAAGCATCGCCCAGCCAGAAGTTGTAGTCGGCGGAAATCGCATTGGCGATGTCCGAGAAGGTGGCCGTGCCTTTGTCGGCGGCCACAACCAAATACGGATCATCCGGATCTTTGCGCACGACGCTCACGGGCGGCACAATCTGCTCGTTCACCACGTTGTCGGTGATGTCGAGCAAACCCCTTTGAAGCGTTTGGTAACAGGCAATGCCTTCTGCCTGGAACGCTTCGCGGCCCCCAGACGTCGGCGGACGTTTGACGACGAAGCCGCCCTTCGACCCCGTAGGCACGATCACGGCGTTCTTCACCATCTGCGCTTTCACAAGGCCCAAGATTTCCGAACGGAAATCCTCGCGCCGGTCGGACCATCTGATACCGCCGCGCGCCACCTTGCCGCCGCGCAAGTGAATCGCTTCCACGCGGGGTGAGTAGACGAACACTTCCACATTGGGGCGCGGCAACGGCAACTCCGGGATGCCTTTGCTGTTCAACTTGATCGAGACGTAGGATTTGATCGCGCCGTCCGCAGCCTTTTGGAAATAGTTGGTGCGCAGACTGTTTTCCACCAACGTTAAATACCGGCGTAAAATGCGATCTTCGTCGGCATTGGTCACCGCATCCAAGGCTGCTGTAATGCCCGCCGTCAGTTTTTCAGCCTGAGCGGCTGTGGCCTTGGCCTTCGAGCCCGTGTTTAAGGTCGGCTCAAAGCGTGTGACGAACAGATCAACCAACAGCCGCGCTACGTTGGGATGATTTTCAAATGCGGCTTCGATGTAGTTTTGCGAGAACGGGAACGCCACTTGGCGTAAGTATTTCGCGTAAGAGCGCAAAATCACCACTTCGCGCCACTTCAGGCCCGAGAACGTGACCAGTTTGTTAAACCCATCGCTTTCGGCGTCACCATTCCAGACGCGCAGGAAGGCCTCTTCCACCGGCTCACGAATAGTCTCGATCTCAAGCGTTTTGTTGCCCGCAACCGTCATCAAGAAGTCATGGACCCACACAGCCCCCGATGCGCCCGAGCCTTGGGGTGTGATTTCGTGGTTTTCTTCGCCAACGGCGCGGAAGCCAAGGTTCTCAAGAACCGGGATTACGTCGGACAGCGCCATAACGCTTCCGCAGTTGTAGATCTTGATGGCGATGGTGCCGGCGGACGATCTTGGTTTGTAGACGTGGATGTTAACCTGCTTGTCTGTACCGCACTTCAACACACGCTCGACATCGCCCACGGCTTCCTCGGCCGTGAAGCGCTCTTTGTACGATGTCGGGAAAGCGTGCGTGAAAAGATTGTAGTGCTTCACGCCCTCCGCTTCGCCGCGCGCTTTGATCAACGCTTCTTTCAGGCTGTCGCCCCACGCGCGGCTGGCCTGCACGATCTGCGCTTCCAGGGCTTTTGTGTCGACCTTCGGAACCGCGCCGGGTTTTGTGGCGATGATGTAGTGAACGCGCGCTTGGGCCGCGTCGCTCACTTGCGTGTAAAACTGTGACAGGCGGCCGTTGAAGGCCTTCACCAGAATGTCGCCGATCACACTGCGCAGCTGCGTATCAAACCGATCGCGCGGCACATAGACCAGGCACGAGGCAAAGCGCTCGAACTGATCAAGGCGCACAAACACGGCTGTTTTGGCACGCTCTTGAAGGTGCAGTAGACCCAAAGCTACGTGCTGCAAGTATTCATCCGAGCTTTCAAAAAGCTCGTCACGCGGCAGGTTCTCCATGATGTTCTGGAGGCGCTTGCCGTCATGCCCGTGTTTACGGAAGCCGACCTTGGCCCGAATGCGGTCGATCTTGCTGCGTAAGATCGGCACAAAATTCGGGCTATTGGTGTAAACGTCGGCGGTAAACAGGCCTACGAACATGCGCAAGCCCGCAACCTTGCCTTTGTCGTCGAAAATTTTCACCGCCACTACGTCATAGTGCACGCGGCGGTGCACGGTGGCGCGCTGATTGGCCTTAATCACCAGAAAGATGTTGGGGCTGTCCAGGAAGTAAGCGAACTGCGCCGGTACTTCCGCGCCGTCCACCAGGCCGTCGAACACGCCGATCTGGCGCTTGGTCAAAACGCCCAGGCTTTCATCTTGCGCGATGTTGGCAATTTTCTTAGTACCTTTGCTGTCAAGCGCGTAACGCCGGTACCCTAAGAACGTATAGTGATCATCGTGCAGCCAACGCAGGAAGCTGCCGACCTCCTCCGCTTGCTCGCGGCCCACGCCTGGTGAGGGGCCGTCAAAATCCGCCGACAAGCGTCCGGCGTGGCGGCGCATCTGCTGCCAATCACGCACCGAAAGACGCACATCATTTAAGACCGCAGTCAAATTATCGCGAAACCGCTCGGCCATATCGGGATCGCCGATGGGGCTGATCTCGATGTGCATCACAGATTCGTTGATCTGCCCGTTGCCGCCCGAAGACTCTTCATCGTCGCGTGAATCAAGAAGGTTTATCAGTTTGCCGCCATCATCGCGCGTGACCGTCACGATCGGATGGATGGCCAAGTGCGGCTGTTCTTCCATGCGGTCCAACTCGGCGGTAATGGAATCCACCAGGAACGGCATGTCATCGTTGACGACAATAATGGCGGTGCGCCCACTGCCGTCTTTTTCCGTGTTGGGGATGACGCGAATTTTCGGCGTGCCCGGATTGCGCGCCTGCATTGTGTCCCACACGGTTGCCGCCGTGGCGTACAACTGCTCGGCCGAGCGGCCTTTCAAATCATCCGGCGGGCTGCCCGCATAAAATTGCCCGATGAAGCGCTTGATGTTGTCGCGATCTGCCGCTGCGGCTTTCTTGGCCGCGACGTCTTGTGTTTTTTTGATGATCTCGGCGATGTCGCTGTTGGCCCAACTCACCATGGTACGTGCTCCCCCAAACATTGGGGCGGCCTTGAAACACGACGCGCGGGTGGCCGCCCGTATTACGAGAACCTTAGCATAGTCAGAGCGTTAGGGCAGGGTTTGAACGCGATACAAGTATGAATGCTGCGTTGCAATATGATGTGGAAGGGGCGCGTGACCCTCAATCCGTCATTCCGTAAACAGATGCGGTACAAACCGGCTTCTGTTGTGTGTAATCAGGTTTGTATCTTCTCGGATGCCGATGCCGCGGCTGGTGTGGTCGATCACCCAACTGCCGATGATCGCGCGGTGTGTATGCCCTGCGGCATCCGTGCTTTCAGCCAAGGGCGCTAACGCCTGGTACACATAGCCTTCATCGCCGTAAGCCCCGCCCAGGCTTTCAATCGGCCCACCCACCACAGCGCCGTCATCACCCAGTTCGGCAATGGATATGTTCGCACCCTCCCGGCCCAGCAAAGGCTTTGCCACCACTTTGCTGCCTTTGGGGAACGCGCGCCGATCCATGAAGGCTGGTAATAGGTTTGGGTGATTGGGGTACATCTCCCACAGCACAGCCAGGATTGCTTTGTTCGCCATCACGGCTTTCCAGGCGGGCTCGATCACGTTCAAGCGGCGATGCATAACGGCATGCGCCAGCGCAGGCCCGAACTTGTCGGCCAGTAGCCAGTCCCACGGCAGAATTTTGAACAGCGTTGAAATGGTCTGGTTGTCCGCATCCACAAATTCGCCGTCCAGCGACGATGGATGCGCGTCTTCCGGCGTCGTCCAGCCGATATCCGCCGCGTTCAGGATTTTTCCGCTTAAGTCTGCTTCCAAAGCAGTGTCGAGCATATAGCGCAGCGTGCCTTCATCTTCGGCGTGCGGCATCACGCAGGTGAAATGCAGCGCATCAGAGGCGCTTGAGTTCTTCAGCTGCTGTTTTACTTTTCCCCACGCCGCCACCAGGCCTTCGTGGATGGAATTGAACTGGTCATGGTCCGGGAAGCGCTCCTCCAACCATGTCCACTGCACCACGCTAGCTTCGTACAATCCCGTGGGTGTGTCGGCGTTGTATTCCAGAAGTTTCGGTGCGTGCTCTCCGCCGGTGTAGGCCAAATCAAATCGGCCATAGACGCTGGGCTCGGTCTTGCGGTTGGCCCACGAGTCTTCGACCACCGCAATCATATCCGGCGAAAACCCGAAGTACGGCAGCAGCTTCCGCTCGATGGCATAGCCGGTTGCAGCCGTGCACATCGCGTGCAGATCATCGGTCGCTGCTTCCAGGATATCAACTTCGGCGGCGGTTAATTGCCAATAGGCACTTTCGTCCCAGTACGCACCTGCGCCGTCAGTGCCTGCGCCGTCAGCACCAGAGGCCGTATGCCAGTCAAACCCCAGCGCCTCAACCTTCGCGGCCCAGTCGGCGCGCGGAGCAATGGATATGCGTTTCATGGACGCAGCTTATTAGCTGCCGCCACCGCTGGCAAAGCGGTTGGCGCTGCCGCTAAAGCCGCCCCGTTCCGGCGCGCGCATGGCAACCCGGCTGCCGCTTAAAGATGTTGTGCCGGGGGCAACGCGGCCCACATTGGTACCGCCGGTGTAGAGGTAACCGTCGCGGTTCGCATAAACCGGGCGCGCTGGGCCGCTCATGCCGCCACCCATCATGCGGCCCATCATGTAGCCCATCATCATCGGCATGAACATGCCGCCGCCGCTACTCGCCTGTTGGGTTTGTGTGCCGTCGGCGTTGGTGACGGCGGTTCCGGCCGGAACAACCTCACACGCGCTGAACCCGGCTGCTTCGCATTCTTCTTTGGTCGCAAACTTTGGCGCTTGCTGAATGTGCTCGGCCTTCGCTGCATTCTGCGCATCGGCACACGCCTGCGATCCAAAATCCTGCGCGCAGGTGGTCGTGTCGCCGTAAATCGTTTCACTCATGTTGTTGGTGCCATCGTCACACGCACTTAAAGCGACGGCAGCAGCACCAGCCAGCAATACGCTGACATACCGGGATTTGCGGGCAGAGCGCGATTTGCGAAGCGGTGTTGTATTCATGATCGTCATTTATCCCTAACTACTTAAGGCGCCGGCATTCAGAACGCCCATGGCAATCGAAAGCGCGCCCAGCAAAATTCCATAGGCCGTACGGTCTTCGGTCAGCCCCTGTTTCAGCCCCGGGATCAGCAGCGAAGCTGCGAAGTACACCAACAGCTGGCACACCACGCCAATGCCGCCCCACACGGCCAACACATTCACATCGAATGTGCTGGCGGCGGTGGAATACAGCACCAGCGCCATACCAATCGCGGTTCCGCCCAGGCTGTAGGCTGCCGCAGAATTGCCCTGCCGGATCAGCCGGATTTCATGGTGCGGTGTAATCAGAATGTACAGCGCCAGGCCCACCGCCAGCAGGCCGGCGGACGTTCCCAGGAAGGTGAAATACAGCGGCAGAGATTCAAGCATCGTGCATCCTAAATAGGTCGAGCCAGACCATGAACAAGCGGCCTTGCGCGGTCAAAACACAAGCAGGCGAGCAAGGTGATGTGTGCCAATTTACATCGCCTTACATGACTGCCGCAGGGCTTCGGTTCACGTTAAGCCGGGTTATTCCAGAGGGGTGCCGCCATATTCGATCCGACCACGTTAACCGGCTTCCACACGCTGATGAGTATTATTGCGATTATCTTAGGGGGGCTTGCGCTGGCAGAGCTGTTTCAGGGCAAGGTCAAAAGTGCGTGGTCCACATCGTTCCTGGTACTGGCCATTGGAACCAGCCTCACGGGCTACTTCTTTCACTTTGTGGGCGTCACGTCCGCACAGATCGCGGGCGTTGGTTGAACTGGCGCCGACGCAATCCGAACCGCCGTTCCTGATTGCGCAACTTGTTACGCTGGCGATTTTTGGGCTGGTCGGCCTCAAAGCCGTGAAAGCATTTAAGCCGGGCCCTCTTATTTAAAAGAGCTGCTCCGGCCCAAACGCCTCACGACTAAACGCTTCACGATAAGCTAAACCGCATTTGCCGCACTGAGCAGAGCACGCACGGAAGCTGTCGACACATCGCTATCAATGCCGACACCGAACACTTTGCGGCCATCGGCGGTTTTGCATTCCACGTAGGCAGCGGCCTGTACGTCGGTACCGTGGCCGATGGCGTGTTCCTGGTAGTCGGCAATCTCCAGGCCAATGCCGCAGCTTTCGTGCAGGGCCGCCAGCACGCTTGAGATCAGGCCGTTGCCGCGCCCGCTGACGGTTTGTTCCGCGCCCTTCACTTTGATGCGTCCACTGAACTGGCGTTGCTTTGCATTTCCAGTCGCCGTGGTCGCGTAATCAATCAGCGCGAATTTGCCGCCGTCATTCATGTGGTAGGCGTCTTGGAACGTCTCCCAAATATCACTGGCCGTCATTTCTTGTGCCGTGGAATCAGCTTTGGCTTGCACCACGCGGCTGAAATCCACCTGTAAAGCCCGCGGCAATTTCAGGCCGCGATCCTGTTCCAAAATCCACGCCACCCCGCCCTTGCCTGACTGGCTGTTGACGCGAATCACAGCTTCGTAACTGCACCCCAAGTCGGCAGGATCAATCGGCAAGTAGGGCACATTCCACAGCGTGTCGTTCTGTGTCTCTTGTGCGGCAAAGCCCTTCTTGATGGCGTCCTGGTGAGAACCTGAAAACGCTGTGAAGACCAATTCACCCGCATACGGATGGCGCGGGTGCACGCCGATCTCGTTGCAGTGCTCAACCGTCTTCACAACATTCTGAATGTCCGAGAAGTCCAAACCCGGATCGACACCTTGCGTGTACAAGTTCAAAGCCAGCGTCACCAAGTCCACGTTACCGGTGCGCTCGCCGTTGCCGAACAAGCATCCTTCCACGCGGTCGGCTCCTGCCATCACCGACAATTCCGCCGCCGCAACGCCTGTGCCCCGGTCGTTGTGGGGGTGAACGCTGATGACCACAGAATCGCGGCGTGAAATCTGACGGCCAAAGCGTTCGATCTGATCGGCGTAGATGTTGGGCGTTGCCGCCTCAACGGTCGCAGGCAGATTCAAAATCACTTTCTTTTGTGGTGTCGGCTGCAACACGTCCATCACCGCCTCGCAGATTTCCACCGCAAAGTCCGGCTCTGCGGTGGAAAATGTTTCGGGCGAGTATTCGTAAATCCAGTTCGTCCCTGAGTACTTCTCGGCTTGCTCGCGCATGATCGCAGCACCCTTCACGGCAATCTCGATGATGCCTTTCCGGTCCAGCCCAAACACAATGCGCCGCCACGCCGGCGAGACCGCATTGTACATGTGCACCACGGCTTGTTTTGCGCCGGCCAGCGATTCAAACGAGCGTTCGATCAGATCGCGGCGTGACTGGGTTAAGACCTGAATGGTCACATCATCCGGCACTTTGTTCTGGTCGATCAGGTGCCGCACGAAATCGAATTCAATCTGTGAGGCCGAGGGAAATCCTACCTCGATCTCTTTCAAGCCGATCTTCACCAGCAAATCGAAGAAGCGCTGCTTCTTCTCATGGTTCATGGGGTTGATCAGCGCCTGATTGCCGTCGCGCAAATCCGTCGACAGCCATCGCGGGGCATGGGTGATGCGTTTGCTGGGCCACGTGCGGTCCGGCAAATCAACATGGGCAAAAGGACGATACTTAGAAGAAGGGTCGCGCAACATGGCGGCGTCTCCGCAAAAAAAGATTTGTATTCAGGGAATTGTGCTCAGAGAGCAAATAATACGGCGCTGCGAACAGCCGTCGGGCTCAGCCGTCAGTCCCGGCGGCTGCCGATAAGTCGAAGCACTGCGCCCGTCGTGAAAGACAGGGTTGAAGCGTGCTGAATGTGACGCGGCGCGAACATCGCGGGGTCAAATCCTTTTGCGGTACGATGCTTGTCTATCATGGGTGGGTTCTCCCGTCGCGGGGGAAAACCACGCCCGTTCATTCCCTTCACGTAAGGCAGCCCCGCATTTTTGCAAGGCAGGGCAAACATTTGCCGCCTACACCATGATAATCTTGTTGCCGATGTCGTTGAGGTTCTCGAACCCGTCCTTGGTAATCAGCGTTAAATCCTCCAGGTGCGACGAGCCGCCGGCACCCGATTCGAGCAAGGGGCAATCGACACTTAAGACCATGCCGGGTTCCAGCACGATGTCACCCACGGGCGGCAATCCTGTGTTGCCTTCATGGTCCGAGTGCCACAGGCCCACACTGTGGGGCGTGAAGGAGATGTTGTAGTCCACACCCAAACTCTTTAGCGCCTTCTTGCCTGTTTCTCGTACTTGAGAGAACGATACGCCGGGCTTCAAACTTTCGCGCACAATGTCCCAGGCCTTGCCGGTTGCGGCTGTGACTTTCTTCATGGCGGTGGGCGGCTCGCCCATATACACTGCGCGCGCATAGTCGCCATGATAGCCCATGTACTCACTGACGCAATCAATCGAGAAGCACTGCCCGTCTTTGAAGGTCGCTTCGTAGGTGGGCGAACTGACACGGTCGATGACCATAAACACGCCGCGATGGCCCTTCAGTGCGGCCGTCGCAAAAAATGCGGCCCTCAAATCACGTACATCGGCGCCTGCACGCACCACGCGCACAGCTTCTTTGGCGGCTTCGGCGTTGTTGTAAGCCGCTTGGCGCATCAGTTCGATTTCAATAGCGGATTTCACAGGTCGGATGCGGCGCATCGCATCGTCTGCATTTACAATGGTCGCTTCCGGCGCGGCCTCAGTTGCTGCGCGCGTGGCCACAAACTCATCGGTTGCGATGCGGCCCTTCGTTAGGCCTAAATCGCTCAAAGCTTTTTTCAGCGCAGTCACGACAGAGGGCTTCGCTGCCTCTTTGGCCAGTGATGCATCAACCACGGCCTTGCGCGATGTCTCGATGAAATCCTGCTTCGCTTCGCCGCGATCCGGGAACACGGCAAAGGGTGCCGCCTTGGGCTGGCCGTTCTCCATGGAACCTGGCACCAGCGATGTGTAGACGTAGGTGGGGTAATCCTGGCCGCGATAATCGAGCGCGATGTTGTAGTAATAGAGGAACGCAGGCGCCACGAGGGACAGGCGCTGCTTCTGGTTGCGCGTGACGATGGCGAACACCGATGGCGCGTGGCCCATCTTGGTCGACGTAATGTCCAGGCCCGTGGCGTGATACAGATTCGTCGTGCCACCCAGCACCAGTGCATCCAGGCCCAACTGCGTCATGATCTTCTCGGCCTGGGCAAAATTCATACGGGGGCCGATGATCGGCTTGGGCAGATTCGGAGTTGTCGGAATCGTCGCCGCCGCCGCCGGAGTGGCTCCGGCCAAAGCTGCACCTGCTACGCCAAAAGTACCCAAAGCGCTGCGCCGTCCGATCATGATGTGCCCCCCCCACAAAAATACTGATGAGGACGCTAAACCCCGATCCCCTGTGCTTCCAGGCGAAAAGAAAAGTGTTAACAATTTCAACGGGTTATGGGCGCACGTGCGCGCGTACAAAAAAGTGAATGATTTCAATGTTTTCCCCACACCCCTGTTTTGGGCCTGCATATCAGGCGCAGGAATGTGGAAAACCGGCTCTAAAGCACAGACGCGCCAAAACCCCAGGCAAAGGCCTGTGGTCTGACGATCCGATCAAATTTTGATCTAAAATGGAGCGGGCGAAGGGATTCGAACCCTCGACCCCGACCTTGGCAAGGTCGTGCTCTACCCCTGAGCTACGCCCGCGTTTTTCGCGCGATACGCCCCGAAAAGAGGGCCGGACTATAGTCATTTCGCGACCCAATGCAAGCGCCCCCGAAGGCAAAAATTGGGGCACTTTTGGGCCCTCCAAAACGGGTGGAAAACCGGCACCTGCTCTTGCCTTTGGGGCGATTCCGGCACATTTAACCTTCAGGTTCGTAGCTATGTAAAAGGTACGTCGATGTTGATCGGTGATTCGAGCGGTGATGCAGTTGTGGGTGGTGCGGCAGGGGCTGCGGCTGGCGACCTGATCAAAGACTCAGGCATGGCTACGTTCATGCACGATGTCGTCGAAGCCTCGAAAGAGGTTCCCGTCATCGTCGACTTCTGGGCACCCTGGTGCGGCCCTTGCAAGCAACTGACACCCACGCTGGAAAAGCTGGTGAAGCAGTACGCCGGCAAGGTGAAGCTGGTGAAGGTGAACGTCGACGACAACCAGCAGCTTGCTGCCCAGTTCCGCGTTCAGTCCATCCCTGCCGTTTATGCCTTCAAGGGCGGCCGCCCCGTCGATGGTTTCATGGGGGCGATGCCCGACAGCCAGGTGAAAAGCTTCATCGAGAAGCTGACGGGCGGCGGCGGCAACCCCATCGACGAAGCGTTGGCGGAAGCTGAGGCCTTTATCGCCGAAGGCCAGATCGAAACAGCACTTGAGATCTATCAGGAAATTCTGGCGCAAGACCCCGTGCACGCCAAAGCCATGGCGGGTGCGCTGAAGGCCTACATCGCACTCGGTAAATCTGATGAAGCGCGCGACATTATTGCCAAGCTGCCCGAACCCTTAAGCAAAGCGCCGGAAATTCTGTCGGTGAAAACCGCGCTCGAACTGCAAGCGCAGTCGGCCGGTGTCAGCAGCGAAGTACAGGCGCTGGCTGATAAAGTGGCCGCCAACCCCAAAGACCTTCAAGCCCGCCAGGACCTCGCCATGGCGAAGTTCGGCGCCGGCGATAAAGAGGGGGCGATGGATGAGCTGCTGGAATCCATCCGCATTGATCGCAAGTGGAATGAAGAAGCCGCGCGTAAGCAGTTGGTGAAGTTCTTTGAAGCTTTTGGCCCCACCGACGCGTTGACGGTGCAGGGGCGCAAGAAGTTGTCGTCGATCCTGTTCGCGTAATATCTTCAACTCGCTTTGTAGAATCTCATTCTTTGTAGAAGCAAATGCGCAG
Organism: Rhodospirillaceae bacterium; assembly: GCA_016793005.1. Classification (GTDB taxonomy): domain Bacteria; phylum Pseudomonadota; class Alphaproteobacteria; order Rhodospirillales; family Rhodospirillaceae. Next base: position 12,032 of record JAEUKL010000199.1, read on the forward strand.
CCCGACGCAAACCCGCTACGAAGGTCTTCCGGAAGAACTGCCGATCTTCCCGTTGTCCGGCGCGCTGCTGTTGCCCTGGGGCCGCTTGCCCCTGAACATCTTCGAGCCGCGCTACCTCAACATGGTGCTCGATGCCATGAGCAGCGGGCGGATCTTCGGCATGATCCAGCCGAATCAGACCAAGTTAGACCGCGCGCGCGCCGAAGGGTCGAGTGCCGACGGCAACGTCATCACCCTGTCCACGGAACCGCCGGTGTACAACGTCGGCTGCGCGGGGCGTATCGTTTCGTTTGAAGAAACCGATGATGGGCGCATCCTGATTTCCCTGAAGGGCCTTATCCGCTTTCGTATTGCGGAAGAACTCCAGGGCCGTAAAGGCTATCGCCGTGTGAAAGCCGTCTACGACGATTTCAAAACCGATATGGATGATGCGCCCAAGATTGATTTGGATCGCGACACGCTGCTGGAACGCTTAAAGCCCTACCTTGATGCGCAAGGGATGAAAGTGAACATCGACGTCATCAAAAATTTGTCGGACACGACATTGGTGACATCGCTGTGCATGATCTGTCCCTTCGATCCGCGCGAAAAGCAGGCGCTGCTGGAAAGCCCGACCTTGCAAGAGCGCGCCAAAACGCTGATGACCTTGCTGCAAATGGGCATGTTCGACATCAGCGGCAAGCCTGACGGCCCCAGACAATAATTGAAGCAGAGAATTTTTATGCCGACTGAAATCGACGCAAAGCTTCTGGAAATTCTGGTCTGTCCGCTCACCAAGGGGCCGCTTGAATACGACCGCGCAAAGCAGGAACTGGTCAGCAAAAAAGCAGGCTTGGCGTACCCCGTGCGCGACGGCATTCCCATCATGCTGGTGGACGAAGCGCGCAAGCTCGACGCTTAATTCTTTATGTCTCAAGACCAGCCCTGGCCGACCGAGATTCACTACGATCCGGCCACCAAAGTTTTGCGCATCGCTTTTGATAACGACCACACCTTCGACCTGCCCGCTGAATACCTGCGCGTGGAAAGCCCCTCGGCCGAAGTGCAGGGGCACAGCCCGTCGGAACGCCAGTTCGTGCCGGGCCGCGCGCATGTGGGAATCATGAACATGGAGCCCGTGGGCAATTATGCCGTGCGGATCGTTTTCGATGATCTGCACGACACGGGCATTTATTCGTGGCGTTATTTTTATGAACTCGGCTGCGACTACGCCGAACGCTGGCAAGCCTATCTTGAAGGCTTGAAGGCGCGTGGGCTTAAACGAGAACCCTGAATAGCGCGCGCCTGCATTCGCCTTTTCTAAGGCTTATTTCTTTTTTGGAAGCGCAAAGGCGACGATTTTATCGTCAATCTTTTGCGGGTAGTTCCACATGTGCCCGCCGGCTGCAATCACCACGTACTGTGTGCCGTCGATCTCGTAGGTCATGGGTGTAGCCATGGCTGATGTAGGCATGTCGTGCTCCCAAATTTCCTTGCCGGTTTCCACATCGAACGCGCGGAAGCGCTCGTCTTGCGTGGCCCCGATGAACACCAGTCCGCCGGCGGTGATAATCGGGCCCCCTGAAACTGATGTGCCCCACTTCAATGGAATCGGAATGGGCGCCAGCTTATCGACAACACCCAACGGCACGCTCCATTTGATATCGCCAGATCTCATGTCGACCGCGATAAGTTTTGCCCACGGCGGCGCGGTGCATGGTGTCATCATGGGCGACATAAGTGGACGTTGTTCCAACGCATACTGTGTATCGCCAATGGGCCCCGGTGGGCCGAACACTTGGCCTGCCATGGGTGATTTTGCTTTCTCGGGGTCCACTTCGTTTAAGGGAACAAGGCGAATAAACACCGGCATTTGCAAAGCCGTGGTCACGAGAATTTGTTTCTGGGCATCGAACGCACCACCTGCCCAGTTGGACCCGCCGGGCGAGCCAGGCCGGTTCACTGTGCCTTTCGTCGAGGGCGGCGTGAAGATATCGCCGTAGCGCGCCTCTTCGATCATCTTGCGGCAGGCGGCTTTGTGCGGTGGCCAAATGGCCCACGCATCATCGGGCGTGATAGAGGTCGGCGCCAACGGCGGCGGTTTGACCGGGAACGGCTGCGTGGGTGACAGCTGATCACCCGGCACGCCATCGGTCGGCACAGCGCGTTCTTCGACAGGGAAAATCGGCTCCCCGGTATCGCGGTTGAAGGTGAACACAAAACTTTGCTTGGTCACTTGAATGACGGCTGGCACTTTCGCGCCATCGTGCTCAAGCTCAGTCAAAATCGGCTGGGCCGGTGTGTCCTGATCCCACACGTCGTGATGGATCAGTTGGTAATGCCACGCGACCGTTCCAGTCTCTGCATTCAGCGCCACAACCGAGTTGCCGTAGCGGTTGTCGCCGGGCCGGTTACCACCAAAGAAATCAGGTGCCGGGCTGGCCGTGGGCAGAAACACTAAGCCACGCGCTTCATCCACCGACAGCATGCTCCACGCGTTGGCCCCGCCCGTCAGTGCCAAACCCTCGGCGCTCCAGTTTTTGTGCTGTGGGTCGTTGGGGTCGCGCGGCACGGTATCGAAAATCCATTTCAGTTTGCCGCTGCGTGCATCGAACGCGCGTACGGCGCCCGATGGCGCTTTGGTGTTGCGGAACTTGCCGTTGTTGGTGGAGCCCAAAATGACGGTGTCGCGCACCACGGCGGGCGGCGAGACAAACTGCAGCAGTTCGTTTTTGGATTCAGGGATCGACTGCGCGATGATGGGGTTCACATCAACAATGCCACCGGTGCCGAAGTCGGCGCAGGGCTTGCCGTCGCGCGCATCAACCGCCACCAGACGCCGGTCGTTGGTGCCCATGAAAATGCGCCATACACAAGCGGCGGTTTGATCGGCCGCTTGCGTGTCGTGCCACAGCGAAACACCGCGGCAGTTGGCCCGCGCGCCGGGGCGAATGCCTTGAATTTCAGGGTCGTAACTCCAGCGTTCCTTTCCTGTCGTCGGATCCAGCGCGATAATGCGATTGAACGCCGAGCAGACCACCAAATGCTGGCCTGCCTCCTTGGGGGTCAGAATGGGCGTGACGTGCAGGCCGAAGAACGGCTTCAGCTTCTCAAACTTTGTGGCTTCGCCGGTGGAGTAGGTCCACGCCACGTCCAGATCATCAATGTTATCGCGGTTGATCTGCGTCAGCGGTGAAAAGCGCGTGCCGCCCGCATCGCCGCCGTAATAGGGCCAGTCTTGCGCAGATGAAGCAGATGCAAATGCTGCCGTTGCAAATGCGGCAATGGTGACGGTGATCAGCAGGCGCTGCATACCAAATCTCCCCCGAGATGACGGGGTTATTGTATGCAAACCCGCTGCAACACGCAGATGCGCAAGGCCAGCCGACCAATCGGTGGTTGGATTACGTCAGGCTGATGCCGCGTAACAACTTGGGCAGATCGCCCACATTGCCCATGGCGTGCCGCATGAAGATTTTTTTCAAAGGCGGGATGCGGTTGACAAGGCCCAGCCCCAAATCCCGCGCCATCCGAATGGGCGCGATATTGTTCGAGAACAGACGATTCAACACATCTGTTACACCCGCCATCAACAGGTTATCGGCGCGGCGCCAGCGTTCGTACTGGTCAAGGACACTGGCGTGGGCTGGGTCCAGCCCCAAGCGCACTGCATCCACGACCACTTCAATCAGGGCGCCTACATCGCGTAAGCCGAGGTTCAAGCCTTGCCCGGCAATGGGGTGAATGCCGTGGGCCGTGTCACCGATCAGCGCCAAGCGGCCTTTCACGTACGTCGATGCAAATTGCAAACCCAACGGATAGCTGAAGCGCGGGCCAACCAAACTAAGTTTGCCCAAAAATCCACCCACGCGCTCGTCGATCTCGGCCAGGAAGGTTGGTTCATCAAGCGCCAGATAACGATCAGCCAGGTGCGCGGCTTCAGTCCACACCAGCGATGATTGATGCCCGCCCTTCAACGGCAAAATCGCAAAGGGGCCTGCCGGCAAAAAGCGTTCATGCGCCATGCCCTGATGCGGGCGTTCGTGGTCGATGGTGGCAACAATGGCGGTTTGCCGGTAATCCCACCCCGTCAGCCGAATGCCCGCCGCATCGCGCAAGGTCGACACACGTCCTTCCGCTGCGACCACCAGCTTGCCTTTGATCACGCGGCCATCACCTAACGTCACAGCGCCCGCATCGGCATCCTGGCTGAAGGACTGCACCGTTGCCGGCGCGATGACGGTCAGGTTTTTGTGCTGAGCCTCAATGCCTTCTGTCTCAAAGCTCTCTGCTTCAAAACAGGCAGCAATCGCTTCGCGCATATGCCGGTTCTCCAGCATGTAGCCTAGCGGGCCTTCGCCAAGGTCGGCATGATCGTAGTGCACGAACAACAGCGACGGACCATCGGACACGCGGATATCCAAAATCGGCTCGGCCTTTATGGCCATGCGGTCCCACAGGCCCACGCCCGCCAGCAGTTTTTGGCTTGAGGCTGCAATGGCCGATGCGCGCCCATCGAATGTGGGGCTGATGCCCGCGCGCGGCGCCAGTTTGTCGATCACGGTGGTGCGCACGCCGTACTTGGCCAGGCCCAAGGCCAGGCTC
>JAEUKL010000057.1 GCA_016793005.1 Rhodospirillaceae bacterium
TGAGAACGTTTCAAGCCTGCACAGCGTAGGGTCGTCGTTGGTGCTGCAACCCTCGATGCTTAACACTTCGCGGTACGGCGGGTTCAGCTCGCTTAAGACTTCCAGATTGCGCATCTGGTTCATGGTCTGTGCGCGGTAAAAACCACGCACAAACTTTTGGCCGTTGGCATCGCTTAAAAGTTCCAATCCAAAGGCGCCGCCGGGGACGGGCACGTCTTTGGCGTAACTTTTTGCCTTGAAGTGAAAGCCCAACAACCCGCTTAAGTCGTTGATATTGGAATCGTGCCCCACGAACACAATCACTTGCGGCGCGTTTGCTTCCTCAAGAACTTGCAGCATACGGCGTGCCATCAACGACGCGCCGTACTGCGCGATGTAAAAGCCGCGCTGGTACAGGTTCGCCTTCATGGTGTGCAGACCGATAATCAATTCCAGGTCGGCAGGTGTTGCGCGGCCCCAGCCGACGTCTTTTAGCGGCATGCCTTCCAGGTATTGCAGCAGCAGCGTTTGCGCCGCTGTCGACGTGTAATCGAACACGCCGCTGACTTTGGGCCGGTCGCCCGGAGGTCCAGCAACAAAGTCACCCGGCAAGTCGGCCAAAGAACAGTTCGGCGGCAGGTTTGCGTCGGCGCACACCTTCACCGAACAGCAACCGGTGATCTGGCCAAGTTTCGTCAGTTCGGTGCGGTACGTGGTGCGTGTCTGCTCAAGGCCGCCGCTGTAAGCGAGGCCGGCTTCAACCGCTTTGGCTGCATCGATGTTGGTCTTGGCGTCGAAAGGCTCAAACATCGGGTCGTTGGTGCCTTCGGGAAAATGCTTATTGCCGATGGCACACAGCGGAAAGCCGCCCTTCACCCAGGCCTTGCCGGTTTCAATGGTGCGCGTTTGGGCGTTGGACCATACGAACACGGCATTGGGCGGCGGGCAGGTGTCTTCGGCGAGTAATCCTTGCCGGGCCCAGTACTCGCGGTCGTATTGGGCCATCAGGCCGATGGCTTGCGCGCCGCGCGGTGTCAGGTTGCCGATGGGCGTGGTCCAGGGTGCCCAGTCTTGCGCGGCCACACCTTCGGGCATGATCTGACTTTTCAGGGGGGCACGAATGCCGTGGCGCATGACCATCACCACGCGCTCAAGCTTGAGAGATTGCGGGTCAACCGGCGAGGGAACTGTTTGCGCTGTGGCAGGGGACGCCAGATTCAATCCGGCCAATAAAAGCAGCGTCGCAAGACCTGCGCAGACGCTATTCAGCCGCATCTTCAGGAAGATCGGCCATGCGCGCCCAGCCTGAGGGCCCCAAGGCTTCCATGGGTTGGAAGCGCGCCTTGTAGGCCATCTTGGCGCTGTTGGCGATCCAATAGCCCAGGTAAACGTAAGGCAGGTCAAGTTTGCGGGCGTATTCGGCCAGCCACATCACAATATAATTGCCCAAGCCCTGGCGATTGCCGCGTGTTTCAAAAAAGCTGTACACGGCCGAGAGGCCGTCATTGGTGCGGTCCGTCAGACATACCGCAACAAGCGCGCCCATGTTGTCGCGGAATTCCACGACGAAGGTGTCAATCGGGCTGTCTTCCAGCATCGCCGAATATTCATAGAAACCCATCAGCGCCATGTCAGAGCCGGTGTGGCGGCTTTGCTGATAGCGCGTGAACAGATCGAACTGCTCATTCGTCGCGCGGGCCTGCACTTTCACGGCCAACAGATCCTCGTTCTCGCGCCAGTTCCGCGCCAAAGACCGCTTACGCTTAAATTCTTTCACCACCACGCGCACTGGCACGCAAGAACGACATCCTGGGCAGGCGGGGGCATAAGCAATGGAATGGCTGCGGCGGAAGCCGGCGCGCGCCAAACCTTCATGCAGCCCTTCGGCGCCGTGGCCCGACAGTTCCGTGACGATTTTGCGCTCAAGCCGATCAGGCAGATATGGGCACGGCAATGGCGCCGTGGTGAAAAAGAATTGTGGGCGTTTGAGGGGTGTTTGATCCATGACGCCGCTTACTTGTTCTCGCTCGGTTTCGCCAAGGTCTCACCAGTCTGCGGGTTTGTCGGCGGCGGATTGGTGCGCTCAAGGAAGCGGGGCAGGCGGTCAAACGATTCCGGATTCACTTTCTCGGCTTTCAGCAACACGATCGACACACGGCGGTTGCGCGGGCTGCGCGGCTGCTGCGGGTCCATGGGGTCGCGGTCGGCCGCCCCGGTCACCTTTGCCAACTGATTGTCTTCCATGCCGCCTTCCAACAACGCACGGCGCGTCGCCAGTGCGCGGTCTGACGACAGTTCCCAGTTGGTGTAGCCGGTTGGGTCAACGAAGCCCGAAGGATCGGTGTGGCCCGCGATGCTGACTTTGTTCGGCAGCTTTTTGATGATGCGCGCAATCTGCGCCAACAGTTCGCGTGCACGCGGATATAGGTTGGCACTGCCCGGCGCAAACATGTCGATCTTGTCTTGATCGAGAATTTGAATACGCAAACCTTCCGGCGTGCTGTCGATCAACAGGCTCGACGCCATGGGGGCGAGTTCGGGAATACCGCTGATGGCCTTTTTGATGTCGGTAACCGCTTGCTCGAATTCCTTCTGCTCGCGGGCTTCCATCTGGCTTTCTTGATCAGACTCTGTCTGTTCTTTCGATTCAGATGGATCGGTATTGTCTTCGCCACCCGAGCCGATGGAGGGCGGCGGCAGAATAACGGCTGATGTTGAACCGGTGCGCGATTGCGATGCGCCTTCGCCGAGTGTTTGACCGCCGAGCATACCGCCGGCGCCGCTTTCGCGCGTTGATGCCGCAATCGGTGTGAAGTAATCGGCGATGCCGTTCAGTTGCTCTTCCGTGACAGCGTTCAACAGCCACAACAAAAGGAAGAACGCCATCATCGCGGTCACGAAGTCGGCGTAGGCAACTTTCCACGCACCACCGTGATGGCCTTCGCCACCCTTCTTGATGCGTTTAACAATCGTTACGCCTTCTTTGCCGCCGACGTCCGACATGCTTAAGACCGTCTAACCCTTAACGCCGCCCAACCGCTCGTACTTGTCCGGGCGTCATGTTTCCAAAAAGCCCAGGAATTTCAATTATTAATGTACGCGGTTCCAGGCCAAGCCTCAAGCATCGGTCTAAGGTCTTAAGAACAGGCGAATCCCCGTATTCTCAGCCGGGCGTGTCAGGTCGAAGTAGTCGCCCGCAGCCCACCCTGGTAACAAGTCCGCGAAATGGTCTGAAAGGATATGGCCCGACTGCCCACCGGCGACACTGAACTGCGACCGGTTCAGGTCGGCGAGATCATAAATTGCGCGGTAGCCGGCGCCGTGACGGTGCCGGAAGGGGATTTTCGCTGCTGAATTGGCGAACGAGCCGCGGTTGACGGTGTAATCATCGCCCATGGTCGAGATTGAAAACCCACCCAACCCCGAAAACACCGGAAGATTGCCAAAGACCGGGTGATCGAAGCGCGCCACGTGCCAATGGCCC